>CALVIR010000011.1 GCA_944331915.1 uncultured Bacilli bacterium
TATGGTTATTTATAGGTATATTATACCACGAGTTCTTTCATCTTTTTTATTTTCCGATAAATTTAGACTCCGTCTTTATGTTTGATATTTTGACATTCATATAAAATTATGATATTATGTATTTGTCAAAGAAATTGGCATAAAATAAAATGAATACATCTATTAGAATAGATGCTTTCATAAAATTTGTTTTTTTATAGGGCATCTAATTCCTTATGGAATTAGATGTTATTATTATCTATAAATAAGGGAGATAATAACGAATAACAAAATAATGATAATTATAAAAAAAGATTTTTCTCGTTTATTCATATATCTTGCTCCTTTCTTTTATTTTTGATTAATAAAAGAAAGCATCTAATTCCAAATAAATGTATTCGTATCTAATATAGCATTAAACCCGTATCTTTCATAGTACGGGTTTTCGTAAGTATATTATTACTTAGGCACTTATTTTTATAAGTGTTTTTTTTAATAATAAATTATCATGGCAGAAAAACAATATATTTGTTCTTCTCCTGTAGGAAAAGAACTAACAGCATATTTTATATCAACAACCTCTCCTTCTAACTCTCCTAAAAACTCATTCATCGCTTTTTGTAAATCACTTTCATCTTCAAAATCAAAAATTTTTACTTTCATTTAAATCACCAGTTATATAATAAAATACTTTTTCCACAAAAATTGTGGAAAAAAGCAAAGAAGATTATCTTTTTCCCCTTTGCTTGTTTAAAATTATTTAACAACTATATTTACAATTTTACCTTTAATAACAATAACCTTAACTATTTCTTTTCCTTCAGTAAATCTTTTTACATTTTCTTGGTCTAAGGCTTGCTCTTTAACTACGTCTTCACTATCATTAATGTTAATTGTGATTGTAGCACGAACTTTACCATTTACTTGAACAGCAATTTCTTTTTCCTCTTCGATAAGTTTAGATTCGTCATATGTGGGCCATTTTTCATAACACAAAGGATCATATCCAAGTTCTTCATTTAACTCTTCTGTTATATGAGGAGCGACTGGGTTTAATAGTGTTAATAGCAAATGGTAGTCTTCTTTTGTTATTTCTTCTTGGTCATCATAGGCGTTTGTTAAAATCATTAATGACGAAATATAGGTATTATAACTCATTCTTGAAAGAGATGATTCAATGTCTTTGATAATCTTATTTTGTAGGACTATTAAGGAATCAGTATAACCTTTTTTATCATTAAGTTTATTTTTTAATCTTTCAACTTTATCTAAGAATCTTTTACAACCTCTTAAAGAGTCTGTACTCCAAGGAACATCTTGTTCATAGTCACCCATAAACATTTCATAGGTTCTAAGAGTATCAGCACCATATTCTTTAACAACATCATCAGGATTAATAACATTACCTTTACTTTTACTCATCTTTTGATTATCAGGACCTAAAACCATGCCATGACTTACTCTAGTGTAAATCATTTCCTTTTTAGGAACAAGACCAATATTATAAAGAAATTGTACCCAGAATCTAGCATATAATAAGTGTCTAGCGGTATGTTCCATACCTCCGTTATACCAATCGACACGATTCCAGTATTTCATAGCCTCCATAGAAGCGAATTCTTTATCATTTCTAGCATCCATAAATCTTAAGAAATACCAGCTAGATCCGGCCCAGTTAGGCATTGTATCTGTTTCTCTTTTGGCAGGTCCACCGCATTTTGGACAAGTAGTATTAACCCAGTCAGTTATTTTTGCAAGAGGTGATTCACCGTTATCAGTTGGTTCATATTCAGCAACATCAGGAAGAAGAAGTGGTAAGTCTTTTTCATCCATTGGTTGCCATCCGCATTTTTCACAATAGATCATTGGAATTGGTTCACCCCAGAAACGTTGTCTTGAAAAGATCCAGTCTTGAAGACGATAATTTACTTTTTCACGACCTATATTGTGTTCTTTTAAATATTCAAGCATTCTTTTAATAGAATCTTTTTTATTAGTATAACCATTTAGAAAGTCAGAGTTAATCATCTTACCATCACCGGCGATAGCAGTTGGATTATTAACATATTCAAAAGATTTCTTATGTAATTCATCTTTAATTTCTGTATCAATAACTTTTTTAGATACCCATTCTACAGTAAATTTCTCATCTTCATCTAAGTTTTGTTTAGTTTGAGTTTCACTTTTTAATTCAAAAAGTAATGGGGTTGCGTCAATATTGAAATATTGATTTTTATTATAAGCATAGTAATGATGATTAATTAAAAAGCCCTCACGAATAAATTCAACATCAGTATAACCAGTTTCTTCTTTTATTTCCCGAATAGCACAATCAATAGGACTTTCATTATCACCTCTTGTACCACCAATAAATAGACGGCCGCCATTGTTACCCCAATTAATAGTCAAATATTTATCGTTTTTCTTATCATAAACAATTGCTACTATTGACTGTTTTTGTTTTTCAGCTTCATGAGGAGTACCGGTGATTTCTTCTACAACTTGAACAACTGGAAGGTTATATTTTTTAGCAAAGTCATAGTCTCTATTATCATGAGCAGGAACAGCCATAATTGCTCCTGTTCCATAGTCCATCATAACATAGTCGGAAATATAGACAGCTATATCTTTATTACTAACAGGATTTTTTACGGTTATACCTTGTAATTTTACACCTGTTTTATCTTTATTAACTTCAGTTCGTTCAAAGGCACTTTTAGTTTTAGCATATTTTTGATACTCTCTTATTTCATCCATATTGGTAATTATATCTTTTAATTTTTCGATAATTGGATGTTCGGGAGCGATAACCATAAAGGTTACTCCATATAAAGTATCACATCTAGTGGTATAAACAGTTAATTTGTCATTAGTTTCTTCAATAGTAAAATCAATTTCAGCACCTGTTGATTTACCAATCCAGTTGATTTGACCTAATTTAACACGCTCAGCAAAGTTAGTATCATCTAGACCTTTTAGTAAATCTTCAGCATAATCGCTCATTCTAAGCATCCATTGTTCTTTTTCTCTTTGTACAACTTTACTGCCACAACGTTCACAAACACCACCGGCAGCATCTTCGTTTGAAAGAACACTTTTACAAGTTGGACACCAGTTTACATCTTTCTTTGCTTTATAGGCCATACCATGTTTATAAAATTGTAGAAATTGCCACTGAGTCCATTTATAATAGTCAGGATCAGTAGTGGAAAATTCTCGGTCCCAATCAAAAGAAAATCCTAAAGACATCATTTGTCCTTTAAAGGTCTTTACATTTGCTTTAACTGCTTCTTTAGGGTGAATATGGTTTTTTATCGCATATTGCTCAGCAGGGGCACCAAAAGCATCCCAGCCCATGGGGAATAAAACATTATAACCTTGCATTCTTTTTACCCTTGCTAATACATCTTGAGCAGTATAGCTTCTAACATGGCCAACATGAAGACCAGCACCTGAAGGATAAGGAAACTCTACAAGAATATAATAAGGTTTTCTTGTAGTATCTCCTGTTATAGCTTTAAAGCTTTTATTATCTAACCAATATTTTTGCCATTTTTTTTCTATTTCATTTATATTATTCATCTTTACAATATCCTTTCCATTTATAAATTCTTCCTACAATATCATAGCTAACTAAAATTAAGAGCATAATTAAGACAAAGCCCACTAAAAGCTGCAGGAAGAAATTATTGATAATTGAGATTATCGTTACAACTAGAGAAATATCAAAAGAACTAACAAGACTAATAATATTTAAGAGTCGTTTATATTTAACTTTTCCTAAATCTAATTGATACTTACTAACTAGATAATTAATCTCAATCGGTTTTTTCACTCTTTTATCTTTCTTGGCTTTCCTAACTAAGAAAAATTCATAGATTAAAAAGACAAAGAGAAATGTTAATAAAAATACTAATAATTCATCAATCATATGCCCTCCTTGGATAAGTTATCCTATTTGTAGAATAATAATAAGTATTTAAGATTTTCTACTAATATCTTTTTTATATAAGTATGAAAAAAATCCCTATTAACAAGGACGAAATATTATCCGCGGTACCACCTTGCTTCATAGAGATCTATGCTACTTAAAAAACGATATCGGGTTAAACCGTAAATACTATTTTGTTGTCAAGTTCAAAAAGTTCTTATATTTGTTTACACCAGCCACAAATTCTCTTTAAATAAGAGCTTTTTTACTACTACAACAATATTTAAAATCTAATATTATTATACGAAAGTTCTTTAATTAATGCAACTGTTTTTAAAAGAAAAACATGGGAATTCCCATGTCAGGCTTTAACTTGCAAAACTTAAATTGGCATCAATATTTGTTAGTAATTGGTTATAATCTTCATTCATATCATCAACTATACCTATTTCTACGACATAGATAGTATTATTTTTTATCGTTAAGTAGACAAATTCATTTTGAGTTCCATCATTACATTGTAGATAAGTCCAAGTGTCATTTCCAGTTGTTTTATAAGTTGGACTAGCACAAGTAAAGCCAGAATCAATTAATATTTGCGTAAAACTAGGTAGATATTCATTTAAAGTTAAACCATAGGCATCAACCCTGTTAGTGGCAATAAAAGCTGTACCTATATTGTTTTCATAATAAGCTTCATAACCACTACTTTCTGTTTCTTGAAAATCAGCAGATGTATAGACATTAATTCCACTCATTACTTTTACGCCAGCGACACCAGAGGAATCACCATAATTTGGAGTATAATTATAGTCAGAGTTATTGTCATCGTTATCTGAAACAACTCTAACAATCATTAATACAGTTAATATTAATGATAAAATTATGCCAATAATAATTAGTATTTTCCAAAACTTATTATTGTTCTTATTATCTGATGAAGAGTTATTTAATCCTTGATTGTAGTTTGGAGAAATATTCTGTGGTTGTTGTCCATAATTATTAGGTTGAGATGGTTGATTAATAGTCTGGTTATTTAAAGATTGATTTGAGTTAAAACTATTTTGCTGACTATTGGTAGTATTGCTAGAAGAAAAAGAAGCGTTATTTCCTGTTGGGGTATCTAAATTAGTTGGGCTAGATGGCTCTGAAGGTACAAGTAACATTCCACATCTAGAACATACTCTAGCGTTATTATCATTTTGCATTCCACATACTTTGCATATCATAAATATATACTCCTTCTATTTAATTTATTACATTATTTATTATTACTCTTATATATTTCATTATACAACATATTCTGATTATTAGATACAACCATTAAAGTTCTTTTCACTTTTATTAACAATTCTTTACAAATATTGTTAGTGATATCTTGTTTTTATTTTATATACTTTATCTGTGTGAATAATGTTATTACAGATAGGTAGAAGATCTGTTTCAGATAATTTACAGATGGGGGAACTTTGATTTTTCTGAGCTGGAAACATAGTTATAATCATGTTACTGTTAGGAATAGTAGCAACACGAAAATAGTTTAAAGTTTGAAGAGTTGTACTACAGCCAACATTTTTAAAGTGAAACATATAAGTATCAGAATAATTCCAGTTTAAACTTAATTCTCTTTTACTGAAATCTATATTTCTGGAAACAGCAAGAAGAAGTTCTTCTAAATCGTATTTATTTAGGAATACTGAGCTGGTACTGGCATTTGGTTTATTATCTTTACTAGTATGACGTTCTTTGATATGGTCTAAAGTCCTTTTATAGTTAAATGATAAGTATTGTTCTTCTTTATAAGTTAGATTACTAGGTATGACAATATCTTTACCTATTGATTTTAGAAAGACTTGAGTTCTTTTTAGAAAATTTCTAGCATTATCAAGTTTTCTTCTAGTGTTTAAATCTTGAAAATTACGATCTTTATTATTTTTCCAAAGGCGATGAACCTTATCATAAGCACCTAGCCTTATATATATTTTTACCTGTTCTTCAAAGACACAAAAGTAGTTGGAATCTTGACCTTTTAAAACAGTTAAAGCATCAGAATATAGTCCTTGAATATCATATATTTTTGCTAATATTGTACTTATCTCAGGATCTTGATGAAAGCATGATAAATACCCCTTTAATAGTGATTCTGCCCCTTTTATATTACCATTTTCTAGCTCTTTTTGAGACCTCAATAGTATCTCCTGCCTAATATTTGTTTTTTTGTTCATAATTATCTCCACTTTTTTCTTAATTATAGTATAAATATATGATTATAACAAGAAAAAATATAAAAACAAAAAAGGCTGTTATTTAGCCTCTTCTTTTGAATCTTCATCTATTAATTTAATAATAGCAAGTAAAGCACCATCACCACGACGTTCTTGTAATTTTAATATTCTTGTATAGCCACCATTACGATTTGCATAACGTGGAGCTAGTTCATTAAAGACTTTATTAACAACAGCTTTATCATTATGAACAAAAGCTAAGGCTCTACGACGACTACCAAGATCTCCCTTTTTACCATAAGTAATCATACTATCAACTGCTTTTCTTACTTCTTTAGCTCTTGTCTCTGTAGTAATAACTTGTCCATTTGTGATTACTTGTTTGGTAAGAGTTGCTAACATACTTCTTCTATGTTTGTTATCTACACCTAATTTTCTATATGCCATAATTTACCTCCTTAATCATCTTCTCTTAGGTCAAGCCCTAATTCTTTTATTTTATCTAATACCTCTTTTAATGATTTTTTACCTAAGTTACGTATTTTCATCATATCAGTTTCACTCTTGTTTACTAAGTCTTGTAAAGTATGAACTCCTGCTCTTTTTAAGCAGTTATATGCTCTAACTGAGAAATCTAAATCTTCAATTGATGTTTCTAATGCTTTAGTCTTAGGATCTTCAGTTTTTTCAATCATCATACCAGAAACATTCGCTATATCGCTAAGATTAGTAACTAGCTTAAAGTGTTCTATTAAAATTTGAGCTGCTAATGCGATGGCTTCTTCAGGTTTAATCGAACCATTAGTCCAAACCTCAAGAATTAATTTATCATAACTTTCATCTTGACCAACTCTAGCACTTGCTACTTCATAAGAAACTAATTCGATTGGAGAATAGATAGCATCCATAGCAATATAACCATTTTTCTTATCATCTTCTCTAATTTTAGATTCTTCACTTTTAACATAACCACGACCGTTAGTAACAATCATTTGCATGTTTAAAGATCCACCTTTAGCAAGGTTAGCAATAACATGATCTTTATTAATAATTTCAATATCAGAATCTGCTTCAATATCAGCAGCAGTTACAGGGCCTTCTGTGTTCTTTTTTAAAGTAATAACTTTGTTATCATTACTATGATTTTTAATAACTACACCTTTTAAGTTTAATATTATTGTAGTTACATCTTCAATAACACCATCAATAGTTTGGAATTCATGTAGAACTCCTTCAATTTTAACAGCACTAATAGCACTACCTGGTAATGAAGATAGCATTACTCTTCTTAAAGCATTACCAATAGTTGTACCAAAACCTCTTTCTAATGGCTCAAGTTCAAATTTGCCATAGAAATTGTTTTCTACATAATCACTAATTTTGTATACTGGTTTTTCAAATTCTATCATTTAGTAACCTCCTTATTAGTTTTCCGATAAAACCTTAACCACGAGGCCGTTTTGGTGGACGGCAACCATTATGTGGAATAGGGGTAACATCGGTGATACCTGTTACTTCAAGACCAGCTGTTTGAAGTGATCTGATTGCTGTTTCTCTTCCTGGTCCTAATCCTTTTACAAAAACCTCAACTTTACGCATACCTAAGTCATAAGCTGCTTTACCAGCTTGTTCTGAAGCCATACCAGCAGCAAATGGAGTTGATTTTTTACTTCCTTTAAAACCTAAAGCACCACTTGATGCCCAGCTAATAGCATTACCATCTTTATCAGTAATAGTAATAATTGTATTATTGAATGTTGATTGAATATGTACTACACCTTCAGGAACATTCTTTTTAACTTTTCTTTTTCTAGTTTTATAAGCCATAATCTAACCTCCTATCTACGCTTTCTTCTTGTTAGCTACAATTTTACCTCTACCCTTACGAGTATGAGCATTTCTATTTGTTCTTTGGCCTCTTACTGGTAATCCTTTTTTATGACGATCACCTTCATAGCAACCTATTTCCATTTTAGTCTTAATATTCATACTAACTTCACGACGTAAATCTCCTTCAGTTAGATGTTTATTAATTTCATCTCTTAGAGCAATTAATTCATCTTGAGTTAAGTCGCCTGCTTTTTTAGTAGGTTCAACTTTAGCGTTTTCACAAATTGTTTTAGCTAGACTTCTACCAATTCCGTAAATATATGTAAGTGATATACATATATGTTTGTCATTTGGAATATCTACACCTTTAATACGTGCCATAATTTCTCCTCCTTATTAACCTTGTCTTTGTTTGTGTTTTGGATTTTCACAAATAATTCTTATTTTACCTTTTCTTTTAATTACTTTACATTTTGCACAAATTGGTTTTACACTTGCTTTTACTTTCATTTTTATCCCTCCTATTATTTACGATAGGTAATGCGCCCACGTGTTAAATCATAAGGTGATAGTTCAAGCATTACGGTATCCCCCGGTAAGATGCGAATGTAGTTCATTCGTATTTTACCAGAAACGTGGGCTTCCACAATGTAGCCATTTTCAAGTTTAACTTTGAACTTACCACCTGGTATAATTTCTAGAACTTTACCTTCAACTTCTATAACATCATCTTTAGCCATTATTTCACTCTCCTGTTAATATTTCTACACCCTCATTAGTAATAGCGATAGTATGCTCAAAATGAGCAGAATTACTACCATCTTCTGTTACTACAGTCCAGTCATTATCTAGAATATAAATTTCTGGACTGCCTAAAGTTAACATCGGTTCAATAGCAATTACCATACCATCTTTAATTTTGGGCCCAGTTCCTTTTTTTCCATAATTAGGAACATTAGGATCTTCATGAACACTTGTACCAACGCCATGTCCGACAAGCTCTTTTACTACACCTAAATTATGTTTAGTAGCATACTGTTCAATGGCATAACTAATATCACCAATTCTGGCACCAACTTTTGCTTCTTTTATTCCTTCGTATAGAGCTTTCTTTGTATGTTCTAAAAGATATTCATTTTCTTTTGATATTTTTCCTACTGGATAGGTCCAAGCTGAATCACCGTGATAACCTTTATAACAAGCTCCGATATCAATTGAGATAATGTCTCCTTCTTCTAAAATGCGGTCACTTGGAAAACCATGAACGATTTCATCGTTAACACTTATACATAGTGTATAAGGAAAACCATCATAGCCTTTAAAAGATGGAGTAGCACCATGTTCTCTAATGAATTTTTCAGCTTTGACTTCTAGTTCCATAGTTTTAATACCAGGTTTTATGTAAGGAGCTAGAAATTGATGTGTAAGATAGACTATATGTCCAGCTTGTTTTAGTAGTTCAATTTCTCGTTTGCTTTTATAACTAATCATCCTTACATCCCCTCTTTAATAACTTTATCAATATTATTTGCAATATTAGCAATAGTATCATCGCCATTAATTACGTATAATATACCTTTTTCTTGGTAATAGTCAAGTAATGGTTTCGTTTTTTCTAGATATAAGTTATAACGGTGTTTAAATGAGGTAACATTATCATCGTTTCTTTGATAAAGGCGTCCTCCACATTTATCACAAATAGATTCAACTTTAGGTTTTTCTGTTTCAGAGTTTATATTGTAGACAGCTTTGCAATTCTCACAAACTCGTCTTCCTGTAACTCTTTTTTCTAAAGTTTCTTCTTTAATATCTAAAACAATTACATAACCTAGTACTTGATTTAATTCTTTTAAAATTTTGTCATAGTCATAAGCTTGCTCAATATTACGTGGATAACCATCTAAAACATAGCCGTTTTGACAATCACTTTCTTTTAAACGTTTATAAACAATATCATAGGTTATTTCATTTTTTACTAAACCACCACTTGCTAAAACCTCAGATATATATCGTCCTAATTCACTATCTTTTAAAGATTCTTGTCTTAATAGGTTTCCTGTTGAGATATGAATTAGATTGTATTTTTTTTCTAATATAGCACTTTGAGTGCCTTTACCAGAGGCAGGTGGTGCTATAAAAATTATATTTTTCATCTTCTTTTATAACCCTTCTTATAATTTCTAGAAAGTAAGCTACCTTCTATTTGTTTATAAGTTTCTAGTGCTACTCCTACAACAATTAGTAAGCTTGTTCCACCAATACTAACACTAGTTGGTAAACTGGTAAGGTTAGAGAAAATAATTGGTAGAGCAACGATAATTGTTAAGAAGATTGAACCTAGACAAGTTATTCTGTTTAATATTTTGGTTAGATAAGTCTTTGTTTCATCTCCTGGTCTAATACCTGGAATATAACCGCCATTTTCTTGTAAATTTTTAGCAAATTCTTCTGGTTTAAAGATCATATATGTATAAACAAAACCAAATAGGAAAATAAATATTACATAAATAAGGAAACCTACTGGTGTTGTATATGTTAAATAGTTTTGTACGAATAAGCTAAAAGATTCATTATTTATTAGTCCAGCGATAATACCAGGAATAGCCAAAAGACTGGAAGCAAAGATTACTGGAACTACCCCTGCTGTATTTACTTTAATTGGAACATATGAAGCATTAGTCATACTATAACTACCTGATTTATTAGCATATTGAATAGGAACTTTCCGTTCAGCTTGTTGAACAAAGATAACTCCTACAATGATAGCAAAATAAATGATAGCAAAGGCAATAAATTTGACAATACCAAAAGCAATCGCTTGAGTAGTACCATCAAAACTTACTAATCCAGACCAAGCATCAATAAACATTTGTGGTAGAGTTGCAATAATTCCGGCCATAATAATAAGACTTAAACCGTTACCTATACCTTTACTGCTAATTTGATCACCTAGCCAAAGTAGAAAGGCTGTACCCGCAGTTAAGACAATAGATATATATATATATTCACTGGCAGTAGCACTTTTTCCTAAGAACATAAAGGAAAAAGCATAGCCTTGAATAAAGGCAAAAGCAATACCTAAGTAACGAGAATACATATTTATCTTTTGATTTCCAACATGACCTTGTTTACGTAATTCTTGAAAATAAGGAAGCAATTCTCCTAATAATTGCATAACGATAGTTGCCGTAATATAAGGCATAACGCCTAAAGCAAAAATTGAGAAATTTTGAAGAGCTCCACCACCCATAGTATTGATTAGTTCTAAGAAGCCTAAGTTCTTAGTAATGCTTTCTGTACCGGGTACTTGAATAGTTGTTCCAATTATAAATATTGCTAAAGCGGCAAGAGTAAAACCAATTCTTTTTAAGAGATCTCTATTTGTTGGCTTAAACAACTGCTTTAATAGAGACATTCTAGATCACCTCGGCTTTACTTCCTGATTCATTAATTTTAGCAAGAGCACTCTTAGAAAATTTATGAGCTTCAATAGTTATTTTCTTTTCTAAGGTACCATTTCCTAATACTTTAATTCCATCTAATTGTTTTTTAATTATACCTTTTTCTTTTAATAATGCTGGTGTAACAACAGTTCCATCTTCAAAAACATTTAAGTCACCAACATTGATTATAGCATAAGTTGTCTTAAATTCATGATTACTAAATCCTCTTTTTGGTAGTCTTCTATATAGTGGTAATTGTCCTCCTTCAAATACTGGAGACACACCGCCACCACTACGAGCATTTTGTCCTTTTTCTCCGCGTCCTGATGTTTTTCCACGACCAGATCCTGATCCACGTCCTACAATTTTCTTTCGAAAAGTAGCGCCTTCGTTTTTCTTTAATTCATGTAATTTCATTATCCTAAAATCTCCTCTACACTTTTACCACGAAGTTTTGCAACTTCTTCAGCAGTTTTGATACTTTTTAAACCATTAATAGTGGCAGTAGCCATATTTAGTTTAGTTCTAGCACCTAGGGACTTAGAAACAACATCACGTACACCAGCTAGTTCTAATATAGCTCTTACACTACCACCAGCAATAATACCAGTACCTTCTTTAGCAGGACGTAACATAACTTTAGCAGCTCCTGATACACCTATTACCTCATGAGCAATAGTTCTACCATCTATTAGAGCAATAGTAATCATATTTTTATTAGCATCTTGAATAGCTTTTTTGATTGCATCTGGTACTTCAAAGGCTTTACCAGTACCAATACCAACATGTCCTTTACGATCTCCAACTACGACAACAGCTGAAAAACGACGACGACGTCCACCTTTAGTAACTTTTACAACACTTTTAAGTTGAACGACTAATTCTTCAAGTTGTTTTTCTTTGGAATCGGTTGTTTGTTTTTGCATATTTACCCTCCTTAGAACTCTAGTCCATTTTCACGTGCGGCATCTGCTAATGCTTTAACACGTCCATGATAAAGGTAACCACCTCTATCAAATACTACTTTGTTAATGCCAGATGCTTTACATTTTTTAGCAATACTAGCACCAACTGCTGCAGCTGCTTCAATATTAGCTTTATTTTCTAGCTTTAAATCTTTATCAAGTGAAGAAGCAGATACTAAAGTAGTAGAACTTTCATCATCGATAACTTGTGCATAAATAGCTGTGTTTGATCTAAATACATTAAGTCTTGGAACAGCACTAGTACCACTTAGATGTGTTCTAATTCTAGCATGACGCACTTCACGCATACTATTTCTTGATTTTTTATTAATCATAACTTTTTCTCCTTCCTACTAGCTTTAAGCAGCTTTCTTTCCTTCTTTACGTCTAATATGTTCATCTTTATAACGAATACCTTTACCTTTATATGGTTCAGGACGACGTACTTTTCTAATATTAGCGGCAAACTCTCCAACTAATACTTTATCAATACCTTTTACAGTAATTTCTGTGTTGCTAACAGCTTCAACAGTTAAGCCTTCTGGAATTTCAATTTCAACAGGATGTGAATAACCAGCATTGATAACTAGTTTCTTTCCTTGAACGTTAAAACGATATCCAACACCAACTATTTCTAAGCCTTTTTCATAACCTTTGCTTACGCCTTCGATCATGTTATTAATTAAGGCATTCATAGTTCCGTGCATAGCTTTAGCAGCTTCATTTTTTCTTGTTAAAGTAATAACATTATCACTTTGTTCCATAGTAATATCTTTTGATAATTCCATCTTTAAAGTTCCTTTTGGTCCTGTTACAGTTATAATATTGTTTTCTAAAGTAACAGTAACACCAGCAGGAATTTCTATTTTACGATTTCCTATACGGCTCACTTAAGAACACCTCCTTCTACCAAACATAAGCTAAGACTTCGCCACCAATATTTTGTTTTCTTGCTTCTTTATCTGTCATTATTCCTTTAGATGTAGAAATAATTGCAATACCTAATCCGTTTAAAACACGTGGTATTTCATCATTTTTTGCATAAACTCTTAAACCTGGTTTTGAAATTCTTTTAAGTCCTGTAATAACTCTTTCTTTATTTTCACCATATTTTAAAGTTAAGATGATTTTACCTTGAACATCATTTTTCTCAAGGCGGTAATCTTTAATAAATCCTTCTTCTTTTAAAATTCTTGCAATTTCTAATTTTAAATTAGATGAAGGCACTTCTACTTGTTCATAACGCATCGCGTTAGCATTACGAATACGAGTTAACATATCTGCAATTGTATCTGTAACTACAGCCATCTTTTTTCCTCCTTTTCTTACCGGCATTTCTACCAACTTGATTTTTTAACGCCTGGTATTTGTCCTTTATAAGCCAATTCACGGAAGCAAATACGGCAGATTCCAAATTTGCTCATAACTGCATGAGGTCTACCGCAACGTGAACAACGAGTGTATTCACGAACTTTATATTTTGGCTTTCTACTTTGTTTAACAATCATACTTTTTCTTGCCATCTTTTACCCTCCATTATTTTCTAAAAGGAATTCCAAGACCTTTTAATAAGTCATACGATTCTTCATTAGTCTTTGCAGTTGTAACAAAGACAATATCCATACCACGTACTTTAACAATTTCATCATAGTTGATTTCACTAAAGATTAATTGTTCTTTAATACCTAGGGTATAGTTACCGCGACCATCAAAGGCTTTAGGATTTACTCCTCTAAAATCACGAACTTGTGGAAGTGAGATAGATATTAATTTATCAACAAAGTTATACATATTATCGCTTCTTAATGTTACTTTACAACCAATCTTTTGTCCTTCTCTAATTTTGAAACCAGCGATTGATTTTTTAGCCTTAGTAACAACTGGTTTTTGTCCTGAAATTTTTTCAAGATCACTTAAAGCGGCATCTAGTAGTTTAGAGTTAGTTGTAGCATCTCCTACACCCATATTAATAACTACTTTTTCTAGTTTAGGTACTTCCATTATTGATTTATAACCATATTTGTCCATTAACATTGGAACTACTTCATTTAGATATTTTTCCTTCAAACGTAATTTTTGACTCATAATGTACCTCCTTCCACTAATCTAGTACTTCTTTTGATTTAGTACTTATTCTAACCTTTTTACCATTTTTATCTGTTGTATGAGAGATTCTTGATGCTTTTTTAGTTTTAGGATCAATAATCATAACATTTGAAGCATCAATTGGAGCTTCTAATTCCACAATACCACCAGCATCATTAGTTGTAGGTTTCTTGTGTTTTTTTATGATATGTACTCCTTCTACAATAACTTTATTTTCGCTTCTTAATGTTTTGATGATTTTTCCTTCTCTGCCTTTATCAGAACCACTTATTACAACTACTTTATCTCCTACTTTTAACTTCATAGTTTCCTCCTTATAGTACTTCTTTCGCAAGACTTACTATTTTCATATAGTCTTTATCACGAAGTTCGCGTGCTACTGGTCCAAAAACACGAGTTCCGATTGGACTTTTATCATCTTTAATAAGAACACAAGCATTGTCATCAAATTTGATATAGCTGCCATCATCACGTCTAACACCTTGACGGCTTCTAATGATAACTGCTTTAACAACTTTACCTTTTGGAACTCCAGAATTTGGGATCGCATTTTTTACGGTTCCAACAACAACATCTCCGATATTTCCAGTTTTAACATGACTTCCTCCTAAAACACGAATAACTAGTAGTTCACGTGCTCCAGAGTTATCTGCTACTTTTAATCTACTTTCTTGTTGTAACATAGATTATCCTCCTTTACTTAAGAGTTATAGAATAACTGCTTCTTTTACGATTTCTTTTAAGTAGAAATGTTTAGTTTTAGAAATTGGTTTAGTTTCCACAATTCTTACAACATCTCCAACTTTAGCTTTATTTGTTTCATCGTGAACACTATATTTCTTAGATGATTTAACTCTTTTATGATATAGTGGATGCATTTTATGTGTTTCAACTAAAACTGTAATAGTCTTATTGTTTTTAGCACTAACAACTTTACCAACTAATTCATGTGACATTTTCTTTTCCATAAATTATACCTCCTGGTCTACCTTTGCAGCATTTTCACGTTCTTTTAGAACAGTTTTAAGTCTTGCAACGGTATGTCTTAAATCTCTAATACGAGAAGGTTTTTCTAGGTTTCCAGTTGCTTGGCTAAATTTTAAGTTGAATAATTCTTCTTTTGATTCTTTTAATTTGGCTTTAATTTCTTCATCTGTTAATTCTCTTATTTCTTTAACCTTCATTAGAAACACCACCTTCTTCTTTTTTTACAAATTTGCATTTAATTGGTAATTTATGACTAGCTAGACGTAAAGCTTCACGAGCTACCTCTTCACTTACACCTGCTACTTCAAACATAATTTTACCTTCTTTTACTACAGCAACCCATTCTTCTACGTTACCTTTACCTTTACCTTGACGTGTACCAATTGGTTTCTTAGTAAGTGGCATGTGTGGGAAAATATTAATCCATACTTTTCCACCACGTTTCATATAACGAGTCATAGCAACACGAGCTGCTTCAATTTGGTTAGCGGTAATCCAAGCTCCTTCTTTTGCTTGTAATCCATACTCTCCAAAATGTAATTCACGATTTCCTCTTGATTTGCCTTCGTAAGGTAATCTGTGAACACGACGATATTTAGTTCTTGATGGAATTAACATTCTAATTACCTCCTTTGGCTTTATTATCTTTCTTTGAGTTAAGTATTTCACCTTTATAAATCCATACTTTTACTCCGATTTTACCAAATGTTGTATCTGCCTCACTTACAGCATAATCAACATCTGCTCTTAGAGTATGTAGTGGAATAGTTCCTTCTGTATATCCTTCACTACGTGCCATATCAGCGCCACCTAAACGACCTGATACTTTTGTCTTGATACCTTTTGCTCCTGCTTTCATAGCATTTCTAATTGCTCTTTTTTGAGCCATTCTGAATGAGGCTCTGTTACTAATTTGACTAGCAATAGAATCTGCCACTAGTTGGGCATTAAGGTCTGCTTTTTTAATGTCAACAATTGAAATTCCAATATTTTCTCCAACTAATTTAGAAAGTTCATTTTTAAGTTTTGTAATTTCTTCACCACCACGACCGATGATTACACCTGGTTTAGAGGTATGAATAGAAATTTCACAACTTTTTGGAGTTCTTTCTATATCAACTCTAGCAACACCAGCATTTTTAAGCTTTTTTTCTAGGTATTCTCTAATTTTAATGTCATTCTTTAAAATTTTTGAAAAGTCTTTACCATTAGCATACCATTTAGCTTCCCAATCCTTGTTGATGCCAAGTCTTAGTCCATTTGGATTAACTTTTTGTCCCATCTATTAGTTCCTCCTTATTTATTTTGTAGCCACTACTATTACAATGTGACTTGTTCTTCTATCTTTGTGTCCAATGCGACCACGTGAGTCGAATAGTACTCTTTTCATTACTGGTCCAGCATCAACACGAGCTTCCTTAACATATAAATCTTCTGCATTTAGGCCATTATTATTAACGGCATTAGCAATTGCTGAATTTAAGACTTTTTTAGTAAGGATAGCAGCTTTTTTATTTGTATTCTCTAAGATTGCTAAAGCATCACTTACTTTTTTACCACGGATAGTATCAATTACTAAACGAGCTTTAATAGGTGATATTCTTTGCATCTTTGCAATAGCTTTTGCTTCCATATTAATATCCTCCTAGTCTTTTACTTTTTCTTATCAGATCCGTGTCCACCATTTTTACGAGTTAGAGCAAATTCGCCTAATTTGTGGCCAACCATATCTTCAGTAACATAAACGGGGATAAATTCTTTACCGTTATGAACTGCAAAGGTATGTCCTACAAAGTCAGGAAAAATAGTAGAACGGCGTGACCAAGTTTTAATTACTTCTTTTTTGCCTTCTTTATTCATTTGTTGAACTTTTTTTAGTAAACGTTCAAAAACATAAGGTCCTTTTTTTAAACTTCTAGCCATATTTTATCCTCCTATTTACTATTACGACGACGAATAATAAATTTGTCAGTCTGTTTATTATTTCTTGTTTTGTAACCAAGAGCTTTTTTACCCCAAGGTGTAAGTGGGGCTTTACGTCCAACAGGAGCACGTCCTTCTCCACCACCATGTGGGTGATCATTAGGGTTCATAACAGAACCACGAACAGTAGGACGAATACCTAAATGACGTTTACGTCCTGCCTTTCCTAGTTTTACTAATGAGGCATCTTCGTTACCAACTACACCAATTGTAGCCATACAAGTTCCTAAAACTTTTCTTTGTTCACCACTTGATAATCTAATCATGACATATTTACCTTCGCGGCCAAGAATTTGAGCGCTAGATCCAGCACTTCTAGCTAGAGCAGCTCCTTTGCCTTGACGAAGTTCAATATTATGAACAACAGTACCAACAGGAATATTAATAAGTGGAAGAGCATTTCCTACTTTAATATCAACATTAGTACCTGATACGATTTTATCTCCTACTTTTAAACCTTTAGGAGCAATGATGTATCTTTTTTCACCATCTAAATAGTTAATTAATGCAATATTTGCAGTTCTATTTGGATCGTATTCTATACTTGCTACGGTACCAGGAATGTCATGTTTATCTCTTTTGAAATCAATAAGACGATATTTTCTTTTAACGCCACCGCCTTGATGACGAACAGTTATCTTTCCTTGATTGTTACGTCCTGAGTTTTTCTTAAGAGTTGTAGTTAAACTTTTTTCAGGAGTTGTTTTAGTGATTTCTTCATTGACTAGAGTACTCATTTTACGACGCCCTGGAGTCGTAGGTTTATAATTTCTAATTGCCATTTCTTATTTCCTCCTTCTATGAAAGATTTATTTGTTCACCTTCAGCTAGGGTTACAATAACTTTTTTCCATTTATTAGTAAGCCCAGTATAGCGACCAACTCTTCTTTTCTTAGGTTTTACATTTAATGTTCTAATTTCTTTAACATGTACTTTAAAGATTTTTTCAATTGCTAATTTAATTTCTGTTTTGTTAGCTTTAGAAGCTGCTTTAAATACATATTGGTTTTTACTAGTTAAGTCATTACTCTTTTCAGTAATAACTGGTGCTTTTATTATATCTAAGTATTTTGTATCCATTATTTAAGAGCCTCCTCTATTTTAGTTATGGCATCGTTTGTAAATAGTACAACGTCAGAGTTAACTAAATCTAAAACGTTTAATTCATCAGCAGAAATTAAAGCAACATTAGCTAAGTTTCTAGATGCTAAAATTACATTTTCTTCAAAGTTTGCTACAACAATTAAGACCTTTTTGTCTGCTATTTTTAAAGTTGTTAATAGATTAACCATTTCTTTAGTCTTAGGAGTTGCAAAGCTTAACTCTTCCATAACTATTACTTCATTATCGTTAAATTTATGACTTAAAGCACTCTTTAGGGCTAAACGTCTTTCTTTACGATTTTGTTTTTTACTATAATCTCTAGGAACAGGAGTACCAAAACGTCCTCCACCTACCCATTGTACGGCTCTAATTGAACCTTGACGAGCATGGCCAGTTCCTTTTTGTCTCCAAGGTTTACGTCCTCCACCACTTACTTCAGAACGAGTCTTAGTAGAGTGTGTACCTTGTCTTAATGATGCTCTAGCTAAGATAATGGCATCATATAATACTTTATCGTTTGGGGTAATTCCAAAAACTTCTTCATTTAATTTTAAGTCATTAATTTCTTCACCTTTAAGATTTAAAAGTTTTACTTTTTTCATACTTGTCCTCCTTTCATCACACTTTAATTATTAATTAATAGGTAGTGATGATTATTCATTTGTTGTTTCTTCAGTTGTAGTTTCTGTTTCAACAGGTTCAGTTTCAACTGTTTCTTTTATTTCTTCGTAAGTGATTAAGTCAGCTGGTGTATTTTTCTTATCTTTATTTTTTACAGCTGTTTTAATAACTACTAAACCTTTTTTAGGCCCTGGTACATTACCCTTAATTAAAATTACGTTGTTTTCTAGATCTACTGCAATAACCTCAAGATTTTGAACAGTAGATGTTACATTACCCATTTGTCCTGGTAATTTCTTACCTTTTAAGACGTGCATTGGTCTCATTGTTCCTAATGATCCAACACCTCTATGATATTGTGATCCGTGTCCCATTGGTCCACGACTTCCGTTGTGACGTTTAATTACACCTTGGAAACCTTTACCTTTACTAGTTCCAGTTACATCGACAATCTCACCAGCTTCAAAAACGCTAGCATCTAATACTTGTCCTAAAGTGTAATCTGTTACATTTACTCCTTTTATTTCTCTTAAGAAGCGCTTAGGTTCAGTATTAGCTTTGTTTGTATGACCCATTTTTGGCTTGTTACTTCTTTTTTCTGTTACATTACCATAACCTAATTGAATAGCTTCATAACCATCTGTTTCCATAGTTTTGATTTGAGTTACAACATTAGGTTTTACCTCAATAACAGTTACAGGAATTAATTTACCATCAGTAGTAAATACTTGAGTCATTCCGGTTTTTATACCTAAGATTCCTTTCATATTATTTTCCTCCTAAATTAAATTGTTTTGATTTTGATATCAACACCACTAGGTAAATCAAGATGTGCAAGTGCATCAATTGTTTCTTTACTAGGGTTTTTGATGTCAATTAATCTCTTGTGTGTACGCATTTCAAATTGTTCACGACTATCTTTATATTTGTGAACAGCTCTTAGAATTGTGAATTTTTCAATTTCAGTTGGTAGTGGTACTGGTCCAACAAGTTCTCCACCGCTTCTTTTAATTGTTTCCACAATCTTAGTCACAGCATTATCAAGAATTCTGTGATCGTAAGCTTTTAACTTAATACGAATTTTTTGTGTTGACATTGTTTACGTCCTCCCTTCGCCTATATCTAGTATAGACTTGCTCCGTGTGAATAACCCGATAGCTAGTTAACAACTTAACCTGGCGTATCGACAACCTCCCACATCTAAGCAGTCACACGTAATTAATATTAGCATAGAAATCTTGGAAATACAAGCGTTTTTTTTAGTTTTGGACAAAAAAATTATGTTTTCTTTTTATTTATACTACTATAATTGTTATAAATTTGACTTTATCTATTAAAAATGATATAATATGCGCATCTAAAGGGGGTATTATAATGAGTCCAGTTAATGGTATGAATCCTAATAAGTTTGATTACTTTCCACTTGAAGAATATGTTAATAAAATAAAAGTAGAAGATTATGTTTTTGAACACATGGAAGATACAAATAGAGAATTTGATAATTATCTTAAAGAGCTGTCTAAGTATGATAATTATGCTGTTATCTATTATTTTATCGATTCACTAAGTAAAGAAATGAAAGCTTCACAAGCGATTGAACATCATTATAAAACAACACAGGATATTATATCTAAGAATGTATTTTTTAATACTTTACAGATGAGTCATACTCAAATTAAACGGTTACACAAATTTGCCTATCCTGACGGTGATTATGAATATCGTAGCGGTGAGGTTAGAGTTAGTAAAATGTTACCTAGTGGTAATGAAGAAATATATTGGTGGGGAGCTAAAAGTCACGACGTTAAGCCTTTTGTGGATGATTTCATTAAGTTTTATAAAAATAGCTCTCTTTCAGTTTTAAATACTAACCCATTCTTAAAGAGTGCTTTAGCACATTTACTTTTTGTTAGAATTCATCCATTTAGTGATGGTAATGGTAGAACAGCGCGGTTAATTCATAATATAAGTTTTACGGAATCTATTAATAAAATATATGGTATGAACTTAAAAATTTGTCCTTTAAATCTATCCCAAAATATTTTATTAAACCAACCAACATATGCGAAAAGAATTAATGATATTTATTTTGATTTAGATCATAATTCTAATGAAGAAATTAATAAATGGTTTGATTTCATGTTAAACATGGTTGATGATCAACTTTACTTTAGTATGAATCGTATTCCTAATTTAGAAAAGAGTTTTAATAATATTGCAAAAATGAAATATACAGATGATGATAAAGAGTTTATAGAAAAAGCTAGTAAGATGAAAATTAAGGTTTAAATAATCTTAATTTTTTTATAAAAAGCTAGTACAATTATATATATTGGAGGCGTTATTAATGCAAAAATTAAGTGATTTACATATTCATAGTAATTGTTCTGATGGTGTATTATCTCCTAAAGAAATAATTGATAGAGCCGTTAATAATGGGGTTAAGGTTATTGCAATCGCTGACCATGATACAATCAGTGCTTATAACAAAGATTTATTTAGATATGCAAAAGATAAGGGAATTATACTTATCAAAGCTGTAGAGATTTCGACAGGATATAAAGGTAGAGGTATTCATGTTTTAGGTTATAATTTTGATCTTGATAACGAAAAATTAAAGAGTAAGTTATATACTATTCGTAATGCCAGGCATATTTATCTACATAATGTTGCAAGTAAATTAGAGATGCTTGGGTATATTGTTAATGTAGATTATTTAGATAAAATTGAGGCAGTTACAAAAGCACATATTGCTCTTAATATTGTAGAGAATAAAGATAATGAGAAATTACTGATAAATACTTTTGGACATATTCCAACTAAGGGAGAGTTTATTGAGACTATAATGAACGAAGGATGTCCTGCTTATGTAGAAAAAGAGACTATTAATCCTAAGGAAGCTTGTAAATTAATAAGAGAAGCTCATGGTAAAGTGGTTTTGGCTCATCCTGTCGCTTATAAATATGAGGATGGCTTGACTAGCGAAGATATTTTAGATTTAGTTAGAGAGATGAAACCCGATGGAATTGAAGCTAATTATATTTATGTAGATAGAAATGGTAATAAAATTAATGAGTGTGAGGATTGGAATAAGTTTGCTAAAGAACATAACTTAATAACAACTATAGGATCTGACTTTCACAAAGCTGATAATATTCATCCTGATATTGGTTTAGTTAATGAGGATATTAAATTGAATGATAATGCGATTGATTCTATTATTGATAACCTTTTAAATTAAGTTTTTCCACATTTCTGTGGAAAAGTTTTTATTATCTTTTCTCTATATTATAATCTTCTTCTTTCTTACTAGCTCTTATAACACTGCCTTTGCCATATTTTTTGATAATGCTATCCATGACCTCTTCAACTTTATCTTCTACTTTAATATCAGATTCTTCAAATAAAGATAATTGACTGACAGCTTTGTCTTTTAAATCACTTAGACGAATACCTATATTTCTAATAGGATCTTCTTTCC
Organism: uncultured Bacilli bacterium; assembly: GCA_944331915.1. Lineage (GTDB taxonomy): Bacteria > Bacillota_I > Bacilli_A > RF39 > UBA660 > Onthousia. Next base: position 22,656 of record CALVIR010000011.1, read on the forward strand.
AACTGTTTTCAAAGATTAGTTTAACTTGTTTATATATTTCTTCAGTGACATTTGTCTCATTATCGAGTGTTATTTGATGTGAATAATTTCTAAAAAGATTATTACGATAAGTAACGGCGATGGTTTTAGTATAGAGTTTTTTTGTTCTTAAGGTAAATGATACCTCTTCTGTTTCACTAAAGAGAATTTTTAGTAAATCTTCTTTTTTTATGACATCATAAGGTAAGGTTCTAGAGACACTGATACATTTATTTTTAGAATTTCTTGGTTCAACCTTGCTATAGTCTATTCCTAAAGCTGCTTGTTTAAAGTAATCACCACTACTTTTAAAATGTCTTCGTAAGAGATTAAGGTCTGCATTAGCTAGATCTTTTATAGTATAAATACCTAGTTCATTTAACTTTTTAGCAGAACTTTTTCCTAACATGAACAAGTCATCAACTTTAAGAGGCCACATTTTTGTTTCTATTTCATTTAAGTATAGAGTATGAACTTTATCAGGCTTTTCAAAGTCACTGGCCATTTTAGCACAAAGTTTATTCTCACCTATACCGACATTAACGGTAAAGCCAAACTTTTCTTTAATTTCATCTTTTATTTTATGAGCTAGAGAAACATAATCATTACCATAAAGAAGAGTTGTACCTGTCAAATCTAGAAAACATTCATCAATCGAGTATTGTTCGATTAGCGGAGTATAACTAGCTAAATAGTTATATAGTTTTTTAGATTGTTCTTTATAAAAAGTATAGTTGGGAGGAAATACTTGGAGTGATTTACATTTATTTCTAGCACTATATAAGGTTTCTGCTGTAACAATACCATATTTCTTAGCAATAGGACTTTTCGCTAAAACAATCCCTTTACGAGCACTTTCATCTCCACCTATAACGGCAGGAATCTTTCTAATATCTTGTTTATAACCATGTTGCAAAAGATAAATAGCACTCCAAGATAAGAAGGCATTATTGACATCAATATGAAAAATAATTCTTTGCATAAAGGTTCCTCCTTTTCTTTATAATATAATACGTTAGTTCTAATTTCAAGAAGAAAAAATAACCATTTACTGGTTACTTTTCATTTTAGGGTTCAACTTTTTCGTAAAGACTCTTCCTTTTTCTTCTAAGCTTTCCTCATCATCTTTATTTTTTTCTAAATACTCAAGCCATTTTGATGCTACATCTTCATAGGAATATTCGCTTGGAGTGGGATTAGCAAAATAACAGTCTTTCCAAATTACTCTATCATTTGGATAATTTCTACTACGCATTTCTCTTATTTCTTTTCCACAAGCAACACATTTACAACTCCAATAAGCTTTTCCTTCATATCTATCCGTAAAGCCATCCATAAAATACCAAACAGGATGAGAACAGGTATTTTGTTTTTCTCTAATTAAATCACGATATAATCTACGATATTCTAGATTAGTTTCACTTAATTTATCATCAAGCGCAACATATTGTTTGACAATATCATTTTCTAATAATTTTTGCCTTGCTTCTATTAGTTCATTTCTACTTTCATTTAATTTTAATAATTTGTCTTTAAGTTCTTTATATTTTTTACTTTCCATAACAACTGCCTCTTTTAAATAAAATTATATCAAACTATTACCAGTCATTTCATCTGGTTTTTCTATATTCATATATTTTAATATTGTTGGAGCAATATCTCCTAATTTACCCGTTTTTATTTCTTTTATATTATGGTCTGTAATAATAAATGGGACAGGACTAGTGGTATGAGCAGTTATGATCTCACCTAAATCATTTTCCATAATTTCAGCATTACCATGATCAGCAGTAACAAACATTGTAAAGTCTTTTTCTTTACTTGCTTCATAAAGTCTTCCAATATTTTCATTTACGGCTTTAACAGCTTCTACTACTTTAGCGAATTTACCAGTATGACCAACCATATCACAGTTAGCAAAGTTTAAAATGATTAAATCATATTTATCCATAACCTCAATTAGTTTATCAGTAACCTCATAAGCACTCATGGCAGGATATAAATCATAGGTAGCGACATCTTTTCTTGGGACGATAATCTTATCAGTGTTAGGAATATCTTTTTCTTCACCACCATCAAAGAAATAGGTAACATGCGGATATTTGCTAGCTTCTGCTATTCTTAGTATTTTTAATCCCTTTGAAGAAGCATATTCTCCTAGCGTATTTGTTAGATGCATAGGTGGAAAAGCTGGAGTAGCAATAACGGTGTGTTCTGGAGTCATCATCGTTACGAGCTTAACATTCTTGAAATCTACACGTGGGAACTCTTTAAAGTCATCATTAGTTAAAGCTGTAAAGGTTTGCGTAATACGATCTGGTCTAAAGTTTAACATAATCATGCCATCATTTTCTTTAAGAGTTCCATCATCAATTAATTTGGCAGGAACAATAAACTCATCCATGATGTTTTGTTTATAGGAATCTTTAATATAGTCTTGATATGAATCTATTTTAGGACCAATACCATGAACTAATAAATCATAATACTTTTTAGTAACATCCCACATTCTTTCACGATCCATAGAGTAATAACGACCAGAGATATCTGCTAAGGCTCCAAAACCTAATTCTTTGAGTTTAGCAGTTAACTGGTCTAAATAAGTTAGAGCAACATCAGGTAAGGTATCTCTACCATCTAGAAAAGCATGAACATAGACGTTATGAAAGTTTTCTTGTTTACATAAGTCTAACATAGCAAAGAAATGATTGATATGAGAGTGAACGCCGCCATCACTTAGAAGACCAAAAAGATGTAAGCTAGAGTTATTTTCTTTGCAATGATTAATTAAGTCTAAAAGAACTTTATTTTTAAAGAAGCTACCATCAGCAATAGCATGATTAATCTCCATAAGGGGTTGATCAACAACACGACCAGCTCCGATATTTAAATGTCCTACCTCACTATTACCCATTTGGCCAGCAGGTAGTCCTACAGCTTCCCCACTAGCTTTTAAAGTAGTATGAGGATATTCTTTCCATAAATTTATAATATTTTCAGGGTTAGCTTGAATAATAGCATTTCCTTTTTCTTCTTCTCGATAACCAAAACCATCAATAATTGTTAATAATACTTTTCTCATAATTTTTTTCTCCTTTTCTAATATACTTGTTCATTAAGACAAAATATCGCATAAATTGGTAAGTATCTAACATTTTTCTTGGTAGAAAAATTATTCTCAGTAATACGGAAAGCATCAGTTACAGTATATTTTTTCATAAAGACAGAAAGACTTTTAACTTTGGAACCTTGTTTTGTCGCAAGTTCTAGAGGAATAATTTTTCCTAATCTATTTTGGATAACAAAGTTAACCTCGGCTTTACCTTCTGATTGATAGTAGTATAAAGAGTAACCTGCCTCCATAAGAGTATGAGCGATATGATTTTCATATAAGGCTTGTTTAATATTTTCATCGTTAGCAAGTCTATTTTTAGTTAGGTTATAGCGGCTACTTAATAAGCCATCATCTGGTAAGTACAGTTTAAAGCTTTCTAGTTCACGACAGCTAGATAACGGTGATTTAGCTACTCTTATTTTGTAAGAACGGTATAAAAGTTGATTAGTTACTAAATAATTGATAGCATTTTCATATTCTTTAGCACGGCGACCATAGCCTAGAACACCATATTGAAATTTCTTGTTTTCTTTAGCAAGTTGTTTGGGAATACTTTCTATAACTTCAATACCACGTTCAATATCAATTAAGTTTTTATTATTTAATAGTTCTGATTTATTGATATCAAAAACTCGTTCTTTAATGCTATCTTGATAACCAACACTTTTTCCTGTTGCAAATGCTTCAACGACCTCTGGAAGACCTCCAGTTATTAAGTAATCATAAAATAAATCTAGGGCTTTAGTGTGAACAGAACAACTTTTATGATTATCATAAGCATATTTTATTTTTTCACTTATTTCTTGCTCATTAAGAGCCCATAAGAATTCTTCGTAGTCCATTTCATTCATGATCTTGTACTGGAATTCTTCCCCACGGAATTTTAAAAGTGATTCTCTACTTGATGTTATGGCGATAACATGATAGTCATTTTTGTCATAACCAAATAATTTAATACCTTTAATAATATCTTCATCTAAGACATTGTCAAAAATTATGAGGGTATCATTTTTTATGATAGGAACCTCTGCAATAATGCTTAAAGCTTCAGCTAATTTAGTAATAGACCGTTCTTTTTTAAATAGATCTTTTAAGATGTTATTATGATCAGTATTAAAGTATGCGGTATATTTATAGTTATGTTTACCAAAATCTAAAGCTGTATAGGTTTTACCTACTTGTCTTGTACCTATTATTAATAAGGGCTTTCTTATTAAATCTGTTTTCCACTTTAAAAGAAATTTGTTTATTTTTCGTTCCATAAACTGTTTTCACCTCCCACAACTTATAATATAAGTATATATTTTTTCTGATATTTAGTCAATATCGTACAAATTTAAAAAGCCATAACAACTTATATAGTTCTACAGCTTTTTTAATTATTTATTTATATCATTTTCTACTTGTTTTAAAAAGTTTTTATACTCATCTAATTTTTCATCTAATCTTTTTTGACATTTTTTAAATACATCTACTAAGTCTTTACTATCATCTGTTTTTTGGGCTTTATATAGGGCATTTCTATATTCATTATTATATTCATCATCTATGGCAATCAAATCAATATTTTTTTCTAAGCATTGTTTTAAAATAATAAATCTACTGATTCTACCATTACCATCTTGAAAGGGATGAATATGCTCAAATTTATAATGAAAATCTGCTATATCTTTTAGAGTAACCGTTTTTAACTCATTCCAATCGGATAATAAATTATACATTAAATTATCAACCTCAACTGGTAAAGCTAACTTTAAATCAATACCTCTTAATTTGTTTTCATATTTTTTCCAAATACCAGTGTTGTGAATTTCATCATCAACTGTTCCTTTTTTTAATATTCTATGCCAATTAAATAACATGAACTTATCTAGCTTTTCTTCACTGTCATTAATTACTTGATCAAATACTTCTAAAGAATTTTTTGTTTCAATTACGTCATCTAATGAATGGATTCCTTCTACTTTTTTTCCATTAATAGTTTTTCTAATTGTTCTTTAGAAAATGTACTTCCCTCTAAATGATTGGAATGATATAAAAATTCTATTTTTAAATCTTCATACAGAGAGTTAGTAATTTTTGATAAATATTTCATTTTTCTACTATCAATTTTCATAACAAATTCCATTCCTTTCTATGTTCAAGACACATATAGTCATAAACAATATAAGCAGTTTTTAGATTATATCTTATTCTATAATGATAACTTTTTAGTAAATTCTATTTCATCTCTTTTTTCTTTGTTAAATTTTAATATCTCTTTTATATTTTCATCAGGAGTACCTACAAGTTTTACAACATTAGGTAGTTCATAAAATGCGACTGTATTTTCTAGGCTGAATTCATTTTCTGTTAGAGAGCATAAAAAAGTTTTCTTATTAAGAGCGATGGACATTCCTAGTTCAATATGAGCTCCTCTTCCTGCTTTTAATAGTATAACTACAACATCAGAATTCATTACGCCTTCTTGTTCTAATTTGGCATATTCTTTTATTTCATCTATATTTATATCATTATTAATATTTTTTACCCAATTATAGGTTTGCTCCCAACCTGCTTCTTTTAATTTGTCTTGATAATATTCCACTAGGTTAGCATTTTTCATTCCAGAACCAACATAAAATTTCATTATATTTCTTCCTTTCTGTTTAAATAACTATTTACTTTTATATTGTCATTATATCATTATTCAAACTAAATTACTATATTAAGCCAAAATAAAAAGACTAATACTGCTTGTCTTCTTGTTATTGCCTAATCGCATCTTGATGAAATTCAAGCCGTAGTTTATCTGCGACAGTAACGATAAATTCTGAGTTTGTAGGCTTAGCTTTATCAATATCAACACTGTGCCCAAAGATATCCTCCATTAACTGCCAATTACCTCTATTCCAACTTACCTCAATAGCATGACGAATAGCTCGTTCCACTCTTGAAACAGTAGTATCAAATTTCTTAGCGATATCAGGATATAGTTCTTTAGTTATACCACCAATAACCTCTGGATGTTCATATAAAACGGTAATACCTTCTCTAATATATTGATAACCTTTAATGTGTGATGGAACACCTAGTTCGTGTAAAATTTTAGTTATAGAAACTTGAAGATTATTATATTTCATATCAATTGTTTTCTTATCATAGTTGTTTTTGCTACTACATTCTAATATTCTTTTCTCAAGTTCTGTTAATTCAAATGGTTTAAGAATAAAGTAGCTGACACCGAGTTCACTTGCTTCTCTAATTATTTCTTGAGTATTAAATGAGGTTAAGACAATAACTTTCTTATTTAAGTTTTTCTCTTTCATTTCTCTTAGAACACTCATACCATCTTTTTTAGGCATAATTAGATCAAGGATGATAACATCATACATGTCTTCCTTAGTTTCTATTAAATTTAAACCTTCACTACCATCATAGGCAGTTAAAGTTACTGCTATTTCTTGATGATCTTTGAAATATTCCTTTACCATATTTACTAGTTCAATATTATCATCGATCATTAATACGTTGGTCTTTTTCATTTTTTCTCCTTCCATATACTACCACGCATTTTAATTATATAACAAATATCGATAAATAGATAGAGCAAAAAAAAAGAGATTTTGTCGAAAAAATAAAGGTAATTACTATTTTTCTTTTACCTTTACTTTTACTTTATCAAAATCATCTCTCAATATTTTAGGTACATTACCTGAAATTTGTAGGTTTAAGCAGTCATTTTCTTGGAGCATTTCTGGTTGATAACCATCTGCTGTAGCCATATCGCTAATATATGAATAGCGAACAAAAGTGGTTTTATTAAGGCAATTATCAGGTAGATTCTCATCAGTTATTTTATAAATATCTTCTTTTTTAAAGATATATTTATTATAGTTAGAAGCATTTATAAATTTTACATTCTTATCCATAGACTTTACTCGTTTTAGAAATTGATGTAAATCTTCATCTGTTACAGGTTCTACTATAGTTGTAAAACATAGATCACTAAATAAATTAGTTTCTGCTTGGTCTATTAATTCACCCATTATCATGTGATTATAGTAACTAGAACTTTCTTGATAAAGATATTTTTCTAATAAACTCATTTCTCTACATGCTCTCATAATAATTTCTGTTCTAATTTTTTTTAATTCTTCAATATTTGGCATTTTATCACTCCCAGTTTCCATAGTATAGTACTTTTACCGCTTATTGTCAAATGCAATTTATTATGGACGGAGTCTAAATTTATCGGAAAATAAAAAAGATGAAAGAACTCGTGGTATAATATACCTATAAATAACCATAAAA
>CALVIR010000012.1 GCA_944331915.1 uncultured Bacilli bacterium
ATGCAACACTTTTCATTTGAACGTTTAACTGCAACTATTATTAATTTTTAGGTTGCATTTACTTTTTCAGTTCAGTTAATGGAAATAAAATTCTAAATAAAGACTCTTAATCTTTAAAAAAAGAGTCTTTTATGTTAAAATATAAGCAAGTTTGGAAGTGATAATATGCAAGATATATATATACTAGGAATAGAAAGCAGTTGTGATGAGACTAGTTGCTCAATTGTCAAAAATGGAACTACTGAAATAGCAACTTCTACAGCTACCCAAATCTCTATCCATGAAAACTTTGGTGGTGTTGTTCCCGAAATTGCAAGTCGTGAGCATGTAAAAAACATAACTTTAGTTATTGAAGATTGTTTAAGGAAAGCTAACATGGATATTAAAGACATAACAGCTATTGCTGTAACATATGGACCAGGTTTAATAGGAAGTCTTTTAGTAGGTTTAGAAGCAGCAAAAACATTAAGTTTTATCTATAATAAACCGTTAATACCTGTTCATCACATTGCTGGACATATCTATGCTAATAGTCTAGTTGAAGAATTAAAATTTCCACTAATCGCTCTTGTTGTCAGTGGAGGCCATACTGATCTTATAAAAATGACAGACCATTTCTCTTTTGAAAAACTAGGTGGAACTTTAGATGATGCAATAGGGGAATGCTATGATAAAGTAGCACGTGTAATTGGGCTACCTTATCCAGGAGGACCCAAACTTGATGAACTATCAAAACAAGGCAAGCCTACTTATAAATTGCCTATTCCCTTAAATGATGATTCTTACAATTTTTCATTTAGTGGTCTTAAAAGTGCTGTTATAAATTTAAGCCACAACGAGGAACAAAAAGGTAAGACCATAAATAAAGCTGACTTAGCATCTTCATTTCAAACTGTAGCTGTAAAAAGTCTTGTCTCTAAAACTAAAAAAGCCTTACTAGATAATAATATTAATAATCTAATAGTAGCTGGAGGAGTAGCAGCTAACTCAATTTTAAGAGAAGCTTTAAGTACAATGTGTAAAGAAAATAACATTCATTTATCTATACCTCCTATGTGTTTCTGTACTGATAATGCTGCAATGATTGCCGCGGCTGGTTTTTATGCCTATAAACTTGGAAGAAGAGCTGACTATTACTTAAACAGTCAATCGACAACACCTTTACAATAAAATATCTGTAAATTTAAGTCTACCTTTACAACCTTTTGTCATAAAAGACCTTTTCTGTGTTACAATAATAATGTAAAATAGAAAGGATGATGAATATGGATTTAAAAGAACTATTTGGATATGCTGGAAAAAATGTTGTAATCACAGGAGCTGCTTCAGGAATGAGCAAGGCTGCAACTGAATTACTACTAGAATTAGGAGCTAATGTCTATGCAATTGACATTAATCCCATCGACTTACCTGTAAAAAAAGCCTATCGTGCCGATCTAAGTAACAAAGAAGATATTGATAGAGTTATTGCTGATTTACCAGATAAAATTGATGCCTTATTTCTATGTCATGGTATTGCTGCTTTCAAAGGCAAAGAACTATTAGTTCAAAAAGTAAATTTCTATAGTCAAAAATATATGACTGAAAAACTATTAAATCGTATCACTGATCATGGTTCTGTTACCTTTATAGCTTCTGTTGGTGGTTTTGGTTGGCAACAAATTTATCCTAAAGCTGTTGAACTAATCAATCTAAAGACTTGGGATGAAGCGATGACCTGGTATGAAGAACATCCAAAAGAAATAGAAAGTGCTTATGTTTTTGCCAAACAATGTCTACTTTCTTATGTAACCTATAAATGTATGAGTAAAGAATTTATTGACAGGAAGATTAGAATCAATGCTATTAACCCTGGTGATACTACAACAGGATTAACTGCTGATTTTAATAAATCAACAAGTCCTACTGGCAACGCTGAAGAAGGAGCTGCTATGATTGAAAATATCTTCTTAAAAAGTTGGAACGGTTATCCAGCTGAACCTAAAGATATGGGATATCCTATGGTTGTAATAGGAAGTAACATTTGCTCTTATATGTCAGGTCAACTTATCTATATTGACTATGGTCTAACCTCAAGTTGGACAAGTATGGCTTTACTTAATGACAACAATAAAACAATTGAACAAATATCTCATGAATCTAACTAAAAAAAATTAAAGATTTACATTGCTAAGTCTTTAATATTTTTATTTTTTTACCAATATATCTTAAAAAAGTCGAAATTTATGTTATAATCAATAATAAGGGAGGTATATGAATTGACAAACAGAATAATTTTAAATGGCACCTCATATTTTGGCTATGGTGCAAGAGAAAGTTTAATAACAGAACTAAAACAACGTCATTACCAAAAAGCTCTTATTGTTACAGATAAAGCTTTAATAGAAGCTGGTGTTTCTAAAAAGGTAATGCAACTATTAGATGAAAGTGCTTTTCCATATGACATTTATGATGATATTAAACCTAATCCTAACGTTTTAAATGTCAATGAAGGCTTAGAAACTTTAAGAAATAGTAAAGCCGATGTCTTAATTGCTGTAGGAGGTGGATCTGTCATTGATACTGCAAAATGTATGAGTATTATCATGACAAATCCTGAATTTAGTGATGTAGTAAGTTTAGATGGGACTGCTGCTACTAAAAATAAAGGTATGCCTTTAATTGCACTACCAACAACGGCAGGAACCGCCGCTGAGGTTACTATTAACTACGTTATAACAGATGATGAACGTAAGAAGAAAATGGTATGTGTAGATCCTCATGATATTCCAGAGATAGCTATTATCGATCCTGAACTAATGGAAGCTATGCCTAAAAGTTTAGCTGCTGCTACTGGAATGGATGCCTTAACTCATGCTATGGAAGGTTATATTACTAAAGGTGCTTGGCTAATGACTGATATGTTCCATAAAGAAGCAATGAATTTAATTTACCACAATTTAGCAAAGGCAGTTAATGAAAAAGATAAAGATGCTATTGAAAAAGTAGGTTATGGTCAATATATCGCTGGAATGGGATTTTCTAATGCTGGTCTAGGTATCGTTCATTCTATGGCTCACTCTCTAGGTGCTTATTTCGATACTCCACATGGTCTAGCTAATGCCTTATTATTACCACACGTTCTAAGATGGAATGGGGTAGTATGTCCTGATAAATATCGTGATATGGGTCGTACTTTTGGTTTAGATATGGATAATCTAACTGATCAAGAAGCTGTAAACAAAGTTGCTGATGCTGTTGATAAGCTAGCTCGTGAGGTAAGTATTCCTAAAAATCTAAAAGAAATTGGTATTCCTTATGATGCTCTTGAAACTCTAGCAAATCAAGCCATCAACGATATTTGTACTGGTGGTAATCCCAGAGAGGTAACTAAAGAAGATATCTTAGCTTTATATAAAGAAGCTTATGAATAAAAATTAAAGAATAAGAGGAGGAAAAATATGTTAAAAACAAAAGTGGGGTATTCAACGTTAAAAGATAGTTTTGCCCAAGGAAAGGAAACAGCTAAGAATGCGACAACAAACATGCGTCCTAAATTAGGAATGCTTTATTGCTCTTGCTTAAACGATGTTGAAGAAACAATAAGGGGAGCTAAAACTTATATGAAAGGAGCTCCTATCATTGGTTGTACCAGTAGTGGTATGATAATGACTAATGATGGTATTATTACTAGTGAAGATGGCTTTTCTGGTATGATGACTTTTGATGATCGAAATTTAAAAGTTGGAGTAGCTAGTCATAAAGCTGGTAAAAATGCTCGTGAAATAGGTAGAAAAGTAGCGCGTGCTGCCGTTGAAAATGCTGGGGAAAATTATTCACCTAACTATTTCTATATGGTAGCAAGTCCAAAAGAAGAAGAAGACTATCTAATGGGAATTCAAGATGTTATTGGTCGTGTTCCTATGTTTGGTGGTAGTGCTGCTGATGATACTGTTGAAGGAAATTGGAAAGTATTCTGTAATGATGAGGTATTCTCTGATGGTGTTGCTGTTGCTTTCTTCTATACCGATAGTGATATCGTAACATCTTATACAGGTGCTTACAATGAAACTGATAACTATGGTTTAATTACAGAAGTAACAAATGATAGAACATTAGTAAAAATTGATGGTGTCTCTGCTCTTAAAAAATATGCAGATTGGATTGGAGCTAAACCAAGTGACTTAAAAGGTCAAAATCTTCTAGTCGCATCCATTACTAAACCTTTAGGAGTAAAAGATCCATTAGGTAACTTAACTGTTGTTCGTCATCCTATGTTTGGAGATGATATGGGCACAAGAACAACAACTGATGATACTATTAACTTAGGTAACAAAGTTGTAGAAAAAACTGCTATTGTTCAATTAGAGGCAACTGTAGATGAACTAATTAAATCTACTAAAGCCACATTACGTGATGTTAAAAGCCAATTAACTACTGAACCTGCAGGTTATGTTTTAATTCACTGTGGAGGACGTAAACTAGGTATTGGTGATAGAATTGAAGAGGTTTATAAAAATCTAGTAGAAGAAGCTAAAGGAGTACCATTCATTACTATCTTTACTTTTGGTGAATATGGTTATGATGAACACTCTGCTAATATCTGTGGTGGTTTAATGCTCTCATTTACTGCCTTTGGAGAAGAATAAGGAGGAAGCATGAAGAATTTAATTGGTGGACGTCTTGTTGATGCTAGCGATGGTAAAGTTATTGAGGTAACTAATCCCGCTACAGGAGAACTAATTGATACTGTTCCTAATGCCACTGAACAAGATGTAGATATGTGTGTGAGGGAAGCTGCTAAAGCCCAAAAATCCTGGGCTAAAATGCCTATGCATGAGCGTGGTGATATCCTTTATAAATTTGTTGATTTAGTAGAAGCAAAGAAAGAAGAACTAGCCCAGCTTCTATCTAAAGAAACAGGTAAACCAATCAAAGAAGCTAGAGGAGAAATTGCTAACACTAGAAGCTTTGTATATGGTTATGTTGAAAAAGCTAAACATGAATATGGAAATGTTATTCCTGCAGGAACTGAAAAAGGTCAAGAAAAAACGATTCAATTAACATTCCAAGAACCTTTAGGAGTAGTTGGTTGTATCATTCCATTTAACTTTCCATGTGACTTATTTGGACAAAAAGTTCCTAGTGCTCTGATCATGGGTAATAGTGTTATTGTTAAAGCATCAACCTATAATCCATTAACATTACATACATACTGTAATTTATTAATGGAAGCAGGAGTACCTGCTGGTGTTATTAACTGTCTTTCAGGTGATGGTCCAACAACAGGAGAATTTCTTGCTAAGCACCCAATGGTTAATTTAATGACTGTAACAGGTAGTACCGCAGTTGGTAGTGAGGTTATGGCAAACTGTGCTAAAAATATTACTCATGTTATGCTAGAATTAGGTGGTAATGATGCCTTTATCGTCATGAACGATGCTGATATGGATTTAGTCATTGACGAAATGGTTTGGGGACGTTTATATAACACGGGACAAGTATGCTGTGCTAGTAAAAGATTCTTAATTCAAAAAGATGTTAAAGATGAATTTATTAGACGTGCTGTTGAGAAAATAAAGACTTTAAAAGTTGCTATGCCGCAACAAGAAGATGCCGATATTGGTTGTTTAATCAATGAAAAGGCCGCTATTAGAGTTCAAGATCAAATTAAAAAAACTCTTGAGCAAGGAGCAAAACTTGTCTATGGAGGTCGTAGAAATGGCGCCTTCTTAGAGCCAACTGTTCTTGATAATGTTACTCGTGATATGGATGTTATGAAAGATATGGAAATCTTTGGACCAGTTATCCCTGTTTGTAGCTTTGATACTGTAGAAGAAGCTATAGAAATAGCTAATCAAAGTAGTTATGGCTTATGTGGAAACATTATGACTCGTGATATGAAAACAGCATTCAAAGTTGCTAATGCTCTTGAAGTAGGTGGAGCTGTAATCAATGGTGCAAGTTTCTTTAGAGCCGCTGAAATGCCATTTGGTGGTTGGAAACATTCAGGAATTGGTAATGAAGGAATATCTACAACTCTAAAAGAAATGAGTAGAACCAAGACAATTGTTTTGAAGAATATTATAGATTAGATTTAAGTAATTTACTTAAGTCTTTTTCTTTTTTAGATCGTTTTTCGCCATTATCAAAATAATTTACCTAAATTTAACTATATAAAATATAAAAACAACTTGCAGTATTTACAAGTTGTTAATTAATTATTTCTGGTTTTCAAATATTAACCCTTTATAATATTTCCAAGCTAGAACTCTAACCGCTAACTTATCTATTAAACTTTCATCAATAATATTATCATTTATAGCTTCTTTAATTTCTTCTATACTTTCTTCATAATCTGTTGTAATAATTAAATCATTACCTGCTAAAAGTGCTTTAACTGTTGCATTATTAATTGTAGATACCGCTCCCATTGCTAAATCATCTGTAATAATAATACCTGTAAATCCTAATTCATTTCTAAGTAAATTATGTACGTCTTTAGAAAGAGAAGCAGGATTTTTATCATCGATACTAGTTACTGTATTATGGCTAACAAGCACCGCTTCTGCTCCTTCAGAAATTCCTGCCTCAAAAGGAGGTAGATCATTTTTCAAAATCTCTTCATAAGTTCTATTATCTACAGCAGTACCTGTATGTGTATCAGCATTATTACCATAACCTGGAAAATGTTTCAATGTGTAACTTACTCCTAATCCTTTACTAGCTTTAATGACAGTTTTTGCATAATTTGATGTAAGAGTTGTATCTTCACCTAAAGTTCTTTTATACATATAATCACTAGAGTTAGTGGAAACATCTACAACCGGTGCTAGATTTAAATTTATTCCCAGATTATTTAGTAAAATACTTTTATTGATTGTATCCTCTTCAATTTTTGTAAATCCTCCTTCAAGATATAATTCTCGAGGTGATTTAAATCTTTCCTTAGCAAGATTAGAATTACTGCTAACTCTTACAACTGTTCCTCCTTCTTCATCAACAGCTGTTAAAATGGGAATTTTAGAGACAGACTGTAACTCATTCATCATCGCTTGAACCTCTTCTGTGGTTTTATTTTTAAAGTCTTTCGCATAAAATACATATCCTCCAAACTGATATTTTTCTAATGTTTGTACCATATCTCTATCTGGATATCTTACTAATAACAGTTGTGCTATTTTTTCATCCAAAGTCATTTCTTTTAGTTTTTTACTAGCAAAAAGATAATAATCTTTAAATATGCCATTATCTTGCCATTCACTAGGAAAGTATTCATTATTATTTATATCGATAGTTTTATAATCCAAAACATCAATATTTTGTAAAGATTTATTTTTATCTAATGTTCCTTTATAGCTAATTTCTATATTATTTCCTGGCCTTAAATTATTATTTGTAACATTTAATATATAAATAATATGATCACTGTCCTGGATAGTTAAAGTATCATCATCTACCTCAATAACCATTGCTGCAATTGTATTTTCTGTTTTCTTTTTAGAAGCATCAGTATCAGTGTTATCTTTTCTTAATTTTAAAGAGAAAAGTGTTATACCACCTACAGCAACAAGAATAGCTAAAAGAGAAAAGCATATAATTAATTTTTTGTTCACAATTATCACCTCATTATTAATACTATTATATACTTAAATTTTATGTTTATGTCATCTATATTATAAGATTAATATTGACATAAACTATACTCTAAGTAGTATTATAACTATGAAAGGAAGTAAAAAAATGACAATAAAAGAAGTAGCATCTAAATTTTCTCTTACAAATGATACTTTAAGATATTATGAGAAAGTCGGTTTAATTGGTCCTATTAAAAAGAATAAAAGTGGTATCAGAGATTATCAAGAAGAGGATTTAAGAAGAATAGAATTTATTAAATGTATGCGAAGTGCAGGTATTCCTATAGAAATACTAAAAAAATATGTTGATTTATATGATCTTGGAGATAGTACTAAAAATGAACGTCAAAAATTACTAGAAGAGGAGAAAGTAAAACTTGAAACAAGAATAAAAACTATGCAAGATACCTTAGATAAATTGAACTATAAAATAGAGTTATATAAAACAAACAAATTAGATAAATATTTATAGTCGGAATAAATTAATTATTCTGATTTTTTTATTTATGTTATAATATTTAACAAAAACGCTTAATATTAGTAAATTTAATTAACTTAAGAGGTTAATCAAAACGAAGAAAGGTTCTAGTGCAATTAACATACAACACAAACAAACTAAAAAAACTACGTGAAGATCCTAAATATAAAAGAATTAATAAAAAAATATGGTATTGAGGGTTCAAAAAAATTACCATTACGAATAAAAGAACTAAAAGCATTTGATACTCTAAACGATGTACCGACCAGTTTACCATATAGAAGACATAGTTAAATGGCAATTTAAAAGAAAGTTTTGCAATTAATATAACCAATAAATACAGATTAATATTTAAAAATAAAGATAATAATATAATAATAGAAGATTTAAGAAATATAAAAGATATAGAAATATTGGAAATGAGTAAGCATTATGAGTAATATAGAAAAGTTTGAAGAATATATAATCGCACCAGGAGAGACACTTTTAGAATTGTTAGAGGTAAATTGCATGACTCAACTAGATCTTGCCAATAAAACAGGAATAACCAAGAAAACAATTAATGAAATAATCAATGGTAAAGCACCTATAACTCCTGCTACTGCTTTAAAGCTAGAATATGTCTTTAATATACCAGCCAGTTTCTTTAACAACTTAGAAAGTAATTATAGAGAATCATTAGAAAGAAGAAAAGATCTAGACTCTATAATAAAAGATGAAGAATATTTAGTTAATATTCCCTACTTAGAAATGTCTAAAAGAAATTGGGACTATATAGAAAAAACAAAAGATCCTATTAAAAGAGTAATAAATCTAAGGAAATTTTTTGGAGTAGCTTCCCTATCATTTGATACAGAACTAAAAAAGAAATTAGCTTTTAGAAAGAAAGATAATGAAAGATTTTCTTTTGAGTCATTATATTGCTTTTTAAGATATGGAGAAATAGAATCTAACAAAGATAAATATCCTAAATTTAATAAAGATGAATTAAAAGATAAAGTTAACGAAATAAGGTTACTAGCTGACACCTCATTTTTAGAAAGCTTAAATAATATAAAAGAAATTCTTAAAAGTTGTGGAGTTTTCTTAATCTATGAGCCTCAACTACCACATACTTACATTAATGGTGTCCCTTATAAAATTACATGTGATAAAGCTATTATAATGATTAGTGATAGAGAAAAAAGAGATGATATATTATGATTTACTTTATTCCACGAAATTGGCCATCTAATAAAGCATAGTAAAAAAGAAATATTTATTGATGATGATAATGTAGATAAAACTGAAATAGAACAAGAAGCAGATAACTTTGCTAGAAATATTTTAATAAAAGATAGCGAATACAATAACTTTATTAAAAAAAATAATTATACAGAAAAAAATATAAAATACTTTGTAAAGCCAATAACATCAATAAAGGTATATTAATTGGAAGATTACAAAAAGATGGTATAATTAGTTGGAAACAATTTAATAATTTAATTACAAGATTATAAAGAAGGGATAGTAGTTATGATAGATATAAAAGACATTAAAAGATTAAGTAATTTAAAAGAAGATGAAAATTTTAGGTTTAGACAATACCTAAAGATGAATGCCGATCCAGATAGATTAGATGAGCAGTTTAAAGAATTACATAATAAATACTTTAAAATATATGATTGCTCTAAGTGTAGAAATTGTTGTAAAAAGTTAGGGACAATTATTACAGAATCTGAATTAGATACTATTACTAAGGCACTACATATTGATAAAGAAAACTTTAAGAAGAAATATTTAGAAGAAGATGATAATAGGTATAAATTTAAGACTAAAGGCTGTCAGTTCTTAAACAATGATAATTGTAAAGTTAAAAAATGTTTACCAAAGTCTTGTCAAGAATATCCTTTTACTGATAAAAAAGATAGATTATATAGTATGTATAGTATTATTAATAATGCTAGCATCTGTCCTATTGTCTTTGAGATATTAGAAGAGTTAAAGAAAGAATATAATTTTAAATAAAGAATTTATTGTTAATATTGATACAATTAAACAAAATTTAAATACAAAAAATCATTCCTATCTTTTATAAAATAATAAGGAATGATTTTATATTATTGTCTAATAGCTCTTCTAATCTGTTCTTCTGATATAGGACCTTCTCTTTGAATCTTGATATCAGAACTAGTGCAATCTACAATTGTACTAGCTTTACCAAATGATACATTTCCTTCTACCATTCCATCAAGAGTAGGACACTCTTTTTCTATTTCTTCAAGACTTTTACAAACATCTTTCCCAGATTTATTAGCACTACTTAAAAATAGTGGACTACCAACTTGTTCAATCAACTCACTTAAAAACTCAGAAGGAGCCATCCTAACAGCCAATTCATTAGTATCTCTTTCTCCAGCATTATTAATATATGAAAACATCTCAGGTCTCTTATTTAAAACTAATGTAATAGGTCCAGGCATAAAAGCTTTAATTAATTTTTCAATTCTCTCATCTACGATAGCAATACTTTTAATTTGTTCTAAATCTTTACATAAAACAGGAAAAGACTTATAACTAGGTCTTTTTTTAATATTGACCAATTTATCATATGCCTTACTGGAATTAATTCTAGCACAGATTCCATAAACAGTATCAGTCGGAACACTAATAACTCCATCATCTTTAAGAATATTTGCAATTAAATTAATTTCACTTTGTTTATATTGTTTCATTATACTCACACTCATATAGTTATTATTGTAATATTTATTTGCTACTATTATCAATAAAAAAATCGTCCATCTTTTTATCAAATATAATAGAAATTTTATAAAGTAATTTTAAAGAACAATTTTTTCTTGGATCGTTAGGAGCTTCTATCCTTTTTAAATATTCAGGGCTTACCTCTAAGAGTTCTGCTAAATCCATAAGTCTAATATTTTTTTCTTTTCGATATTTTTTTATATTTCTGCAAACAACTTCTCTAAAATTTGGATTATAGTTCTTAAATTTCTCCATCATTTGCATCACCTTATATTTATTGTCCCACATTAAAGCAAAATAATAAGTAGACTTTTTGTCCCTAAAATGTTATCATATTCTTATATAATTAAGAAGGAGTAAAAAAATGAATGAAGGTATAAAAAAAATAAAGGAAAGATTTGAAGAGATAGAAATAGAATATGAAGAGATTGAGGATTGCATTGCAATAGATGATTTTGATGAAAAAATAGGTATGGGTTTTAGATATATAATTGCTACAGTTGAGACCGAGCCGCAAGAATATATAATAAAAATAATGAGTAATACTATTACAAAAATGAATAATGAACAAGAAATATTAAAGTTAATAAATAAATTTAATTGTAATTCAATCTTAGTTACTTATACAGAAAATGAAGATCAAAATATTCATGCTAAAATAGATACAATATCAAGATTAGATACCATTGCTTATGATACAGTGACACTTTTATTACTTTTAAGAGGAAGTATTTCGGAAAATTATAAAGAATTAATGAAAATCAATTGGTCAGAAGAGGTGCTATAATTGTGGGAGTACCAATATTATTTGGTTGGGGTAAAAAAGGCAAGCAGATTGGATATATAGGTATTGATAAATGTCCTAATTGCAAAAACTATGCACATTTTAACTTATATGAATATGCAAACAATTTTCGATTATATTTTATACCTATATTAAAATGGAATAAAAAGATTTATTTAGTTTGTTCAAGATGTGAAGCAGCCTGGGAACTTGATGATGAAATGAAAAAGGTTTTTATTGCTGAATCACTTACATCTCCAAACCAAGAAATAACGACATTAATATGGAACAAAGTAGGAAAAATTATAGAAATTAATATAAATTCTATAATGGAAAAATATCCAGATGATTTTATAACACCATTAGTTGAACTTTGCATAGCGAATCTATGTGATGAAATATCAGATATTGCTAGTATTAGAAAAATATCTTTAAAATATTTAGAAATGATATTTGATAATGATAAAGCAAAATAGGAGGTAACAAATATGTACATTACATCCGGAAGGAGCAATGAATGGATAGTAAAAAATGCAAAAACAGTAACCAAAAAATGTTTTTACTGTAATAATACTGGAGAACATTATGTAATAGGAAGACTAATTGGCCCTGCTTTGGGGTTTATATTTCAACCAGCAAAAACTAAATTAGGCTTTAAAAAATATTATTTGGTATGTCCAATATGTAACAAAATAAGCAAAGAACTAGCTAGAAATGAATTGGAATATCTAAAAAATAACTAACATATACAATAAAAACTGCTAACCCCTTAGTTAACAGTTTTCTTTTGAATAAATTTCTCAAGCAAACAAATAAGATAATAGAATAAGAAAGCTAAGATACCTAGAACAATAACTGAAGCGATAACAAGATCTATATTAAATACTTGTGTACCATACATTATTAAATATCCTAATCCTTTCTTAGAGACTAATAACTCTCCCATAATTACACCTATGTAACACATACTAACATTAATCTTTAAATTATTAATAATATTGGATATATTTGAAGGAATAACTGCTTTCATAAATATTTGTAATTTATTTGCCCCTAAACTCCTAAGTAAAGTAATATAATTACTATCAGTTTCTTTAAAGTTATGATACACATTTATAATAGATAGAAATAAGGAAATCAATAAAGCCATAAAAATAATAGAATTAGTACTAGCACCTACCCAAATAATAATTAAAGGTCCAAGTGCAACTTTTGGTAGTGAGTTTAAAACTGTTAAATAAGGATCAAGTATTCTAGCTAATCTTTTAGAAAACCAAAGTAGAGTAGAAATTAACAATGATAAAACCGTTACAATTAAGAAACTAACAACTGTCTCATATAAAGTAATTCCTATATGTGTAAACAGATCATTATCTGTAAATAAATTAACTAAAGTATTTATGACTAAACTAGGACTAGACAAAAGAAAAGTATTTATAAGTTCATATCTTGCTAATAATTCCCAACCACAAATGAACACTAGTAAAATTAAAATTTGGAAACTAATAACAATTATTTTTTCTTTTCTCTTTTTTCGCAGAAATTCTTTATGTTCTACACTAGAGTTTGACATCTAAATCTCTCCATATTTTCTCATAGTAATAATTAAATTCCTTTTCTTTTCGGTTGTTAAAAGGAGTAGAACGGTTATCATAATTAATATCATAGACTTTTTTCACTACACAAGGCCTCTCCGTAAGTACTACAACCTTACTAGCTATACTAACTGCTTCCCCAATATCATGAGTAACCATAATAGCTGTTTTCCCTAAATCTTTAACCATCTTATAAACATCATCAGCAAGCATTACTCTTGTCATAGCATCTAGTGCTGAAAATGGTTCATCTAAAAGTAATATATCAGGCTTAGTTGCAAGGGTTCTAATTAAAGCAACTCTTTGTCTCATGCCTCCTGATAAACTATTAGGAAATTTATTTTTAAACTCACTTAATCCATACATATCTAATAATTTTAATACATACTCTTTATCTTCTTCTGTTACTTTACCTTTAATTTTTAGCCCTAAAAGACAATTATCTAAAATATTGAGCCAAGGAAATAAAGAATCTTTTTGTAACATATAGCCAACTTTTATATCTTTTTTATAATACTTTAAATCCCCACCTGATTTTTTATCTAAATTAGCTAATATCGATAGTAGTGTACTTTTACCACAACCTGATGGTCCTACAATTACAATAAATTCTCCTTCCCCAATTTTTAGATTAATATCTTTAATCGCCTCAATCTCTCCATCATTATCTTGATAATTTTTAGAAAGATGTGTAATTTCTAGAATATTATTCTTCATACATCAAGTCACTAAATGGAACCTTACTATCAAGTTCATTAGCATTAATCATAATATCTTGTAAGTGGTTAAATGACTCTTCTGTAAACGCTGTTGTCTTTGGCCAAGCTTCGATTGACCTATATCTTGCTACAACTTTAGTTAAATCTTCAAGTGATGTATCTGGAAATTGATCAATTATTGCCTCTGCTACCTCTTCATCAGATTTACTATGAACAAAGTCAAGTCCCATCTGAATAGCTTCTTCAAAATTAGCGATTAATTCTTTATTATCATTTAAATAACTATCTCTAGCAAAGAAAGCTGTATAAGGAACAACTCCTCCAAGTTCTCCTAAACTTGCTACCACATAACCATATCCTTCTTGTTCAAGTTGTAAAGCATTAGGTTCAAATAAAGCGACAAAGTCACCTGTTCCTCCTATAAAAGCACTACTCATTGCGGAAAAAGCTACAGAAGTATCTATATTAAGATCATTTTTTGGATCAATACCAGCATCAGTAAGTGACCACTCCAAGGTCATCTCTGGCATTCCTCCTGCTCTACCACCAATAATAGTTTTTCCAACTAAATCTTCAAGTGTAAAATCTTCAATATCTTCACGTGCTACTATGAAAGAACCATCTTTTTGTGTTAATTGGGCAAAAGTCTTTAAGTAATCCTTTTCTCCACCATTATACACATAAATAGTTGCTTCACTACCAGCAAAACCAATATCGGCATCTCCTGCTAATACTGCTGCACTTACCTTATCAGCACCACTTGCTAAAGTAAGTTCAATCTCAATTCCTTTTTCTTCAAAATATCCTTCTTCTATAGCAACATACATTGGTGCATAGAAGATAGTATGTGCTACCTCTGCTAATCTTACTTTTTCTAATTTTTCATTACTACTAGTATCACTCTTGTTAAAATTAAATAAAACAGCACAAACTATTAAAAATATAACTAAAACAAAAGTAATGTAGATAATAATTTTTTTCAAACTAAATCCTCCTTTCAGTTCAAAATATTATATGTAACTATTTAGTTAATGCTACATTCATCTAACAACTATTTATCTACGAACTTTCGTAATTTTTGAACTTTATCTTGCTTTCTAAAAGAGAAACCTTATAATATAATTGGTGATTAAAATGAATAAACGCATTCTAAAAAAATTAATGAAAAAAAATTCTCTAACCAGTTATTTACAACTTTCGAAAGCTGTTGATATTCCTTATACCACTTTATTAGATTTAATCAATGGTCGTGGAGAGAGACTATCTAATTTTAGAATTATTGCCAACTATTTTGCTGTCCCTTTAAGTGCCTTAATCTCTAAAAATAAATATATTTTACTTACAGAAGATGATAAAATTATCATCAAAGATGAATCTAATGCCAATGTCTTCTTAAGTTTTTTACTATAACAAGCTTTTAAAAGAAAAAACTATATGATACAATATTTATGGTGATATAAATGGGTTTTTTAAGCAAATTAAAAGAAAAGTTTACAAAAAAAGAAGAAAAAATATCTCAAGAAGAAAATATTTCTCAAGAAGAAATTGCTAAACAGGAAGAAAGTCTTGAAGTTTATGATAAGGGCTTAAGTAAAACCCGTCATAATTTCTCTTCAAAACTTTTAGACCTTACTAAAAGACATAACAAAATAGATGAAGCCTATTTTGAGGAATTAGAAGAAATTCTTATCTATGCTGATATAGGCGTAAATACTGTTATGAAATTCCTTGAAAAGTTACGTAAACGTGTCAAAGAAGAAAAAATTACTAGTCCTGCTGAACTAAAAGAAATAATTGTTGATGAACTATTTATTATCTATGTTGGTGGTGCTTTACTATCTACAACTTTAAAAAGAAGTGAAACATCTCCGACCGTATATTTATTTGTTGGTGTCAATGGTGTGGGTAAAACAACAACTATTGCTAAAATTGCTGCTAAAGAAAAAAAAGCTGGACGACGTGTTTTATTAATAGCAGGTGATACCTTTAGAGCTGGTGCTACAGAACAATTAAAAGAATGGGCAGACCGCCTTGGTGTTGAATTCTATGGTAAAGAAGAAGGTAAGGATCCTTCAAGTGTAATCTATGAAGGCCTAGAACAAGCCTTAAAAGATAAAGTAGATACTGTCTTAATTGATACTGCAGGACGTTTACAGAATAAAGTTAACTTAATGAATGAACTTTCAAAAATGAATCGCGTTATTACAAAACTAATTAGTGATGCTCCACATGAAACCTTATTAGTAATAGACGCCACTACTGGACAAAATGGTATTTCTCAAGCCAAAGCCTTTAAAGAAATTACCAATCTTACTGGTTTAGTCTTAACAAAATTAGATAGTACTGCTAAAGGTGGAGTAGTCTTAGCAATTAAAGAAGAGTTAAACTTACCAGTTAAATTTATTGGTTTAGGTGAAACTGAAAATGATCTTCAAGAATTTGATATTGAAAAATATATATATAGTCTCTTTAAAGACTTTATGGAGGAATAAATGAAAAAAAGCATTACCAATATTAATCCCAAAGGAAAAAAAATAGAAAAAAAGTCTCCTAAATATCCAAAATATTTAATTATAATCCAGTTGATTTTAACCATTGCAGTTATTGTCTTTGGTATAATCACTTTATTTAAAAACGAATTAGTTTATATCTTTGAACTTATTTTGGGTATCACTTTAATTGATATGGGTATTAATAATCATTTAATATATAAACGTAATAAGTTAACAATTCTTTATTTTCTAATTGGTTTAGGAGCTACAATTATTGCAATATTAAAAATAATAGGACTATAAATGGAACAATTAGTTTACTATACTTTGCTTTATGACTTATATGGTAGTCTTCTAACTACTAAACAGCAAAATTACTTTGAAGATTACTACTTTCATAATCTCTCTCTTAGTGAATTAGCTAATAAATATCAAGTTAGTCGTAATGCCATTCATTTACAACTAAAAGATACTATCACTAAACTAGAAAACTATGAAGAAAAGTTACATCTCCTTTTAAAAACTAAACAATTAGAAAATATAATAGAAACTATTTCTGATGAGACTATAAAAGAAAAGTTACAAAAGATAATTGATTTATAGTCTCTTTTTATATAAAAAGAGTCATATTTATTTATACTTGGATATGGATAGACTTTTCCCATTTCAAGTGTTATAATTTACCTATATGATAAGGAGTTGTTTATAAATGTTTGATAAAATAGTCTATATTAGTGATCACAATGCTGATATAAAATTAAAAGAAGGTCAAGAAGTTGCCATAAATTTAATGAATTTACATCTTATTTTTGAAGATAAAGATAAAACTATTTTAGGTGAGGTTGACGACTTAAAAGATGGTATCGTTAAAGCTAGATTTTTAGGAGAAATAGTTAATGGTAAACTAATAGGTGGTGTTTTAAGAAAGCCATCACTAGATGCTAAAATAAGAGTGATTGAACAAAGTGAAATACCTCTAGTTGTTGGAGAAGATAAAGCTGGTAATATGCCATTTGGGGTAAGTCCGTTTTATAATGATTTTCCTGTTTATTTAGATGTTAATACTTTCTTTAGTAACCATTTTGCTATCTTTGGTAACAGTGGTAGTGGTAAATCTTGTGGTATTTCAAGAATCATGCAGAATATGTTTGAAGATCAACGTCTTTTCCCATATAAAGCAAACATCCTTCTTTTTGATTCTTCCGGTGAATACTATAACGCTTTTAAAAATTTAAGTGCTATCAATCCTAATTATAATTATCGTTTTATCACTACTAATGAAACAGAGAGAAAAGGTGAGCCTCTTCGTTTACCAATTTTCCTTTTAAATGAAGATGATCTTGCTATTCTTTTACAAGTTACGGAACACTCACAACTACCAATTATTGAAAGAATGCTTAAATTAGCGCGTATTTTTGCTGAAAAGGGGAGCGATGCCAATAAATATAAAAATCATCTTATCGCTAAAGCTATCATGACTATTTTATATACCAATCAAACATCTCCTAACAAACGTAATGAGGTTTTCTCTATCTTAAATAGTTGTTCAACAAATGAATTTAACCTAGAAGCTCCTGTTCAAGGCATTGGTTATGTTCGTAAATTTAGAGAATGTTTCTTGATTGATTCCCATGGACAATTTTCTGAAAGTGTCTTATTAACTGAATATGTTTCTAGTTTCATCCATGATGAATATGATAACTACGAACCACGCAAAGATAATTACTATACTTTGGAAGACTTAGAAAAAGCCTTAAATTTTACTTTAATTAGTGAAGGATGGTTACGTAATGAAAATACTTACGGTGATGCGGTAACTTTAAGAGTAAGACTTCATTCCCTTATTACCTCAAATAATTCAAATTACTTTAAATGGGATAGTGGTACTTATATTTCTCTTGAAAGATATTTATCAGACTTAATGATAAAAGATGGTAAAAAATATCAACTTATTAACATCAATCTTGATGATGTTGATGATAGTTTTGCTAAAGTAATTACTAAAATATATTCTAGACTTTTATTTGCTTTTACTAAGAGTCTTAAAAATAGAGCAAGTATTCCATTTCATATTTTTGTTGAAGAAGCTCACCGTTACATTCAAAATGATACTGACCGTTTTCTAATTGGTTATAATATCTTTGAACGTATAGCGAAAGAAGGACGTAAGTATGGTCTTATCTTAGGCTTAATATCTCAAAGACCAGTTGAACTATCAGACACAGTTATTTCTCAGTGTTCAAATTTCTTAATCTTTAAAATGAACCATCCAACTGATGTTGATTATATCAAAAAAATGGTTCCTAATATATCTGATGAAATTGTTGAAAAACAAAAAAGTTTACAATCAGGTACTTGTTTAGCTTTTGGAAGTGCTTTCAAAATTCCTTTAATTGTCAAATTAAAAATGCCAAATCCAGTTCCTTTAAGTGGTAACTGTGATGTTGTAGCAATTTGGAATGGAGGCAAAAATGTTCAACCAGCATCAAATACAGCATCTTCACCAACATCAACTTTAAATCATGAAATACTGTCTACCTCTGTTAAAGAAGAACCTATAAATAATATTCCTAACTTAAACACTAATATTAAAGAAGAAAATAAGCCTCAGGAAGAACAGGCACCAGTATCTTCTATTCCTAATATAAGTCAGGAATTACCTAATAAGGAAGAACATAGAACCTTTAATTTCTTTAATAATGATAATAGCAATCAAATTAATCCTCCTAAGTCCCCAATTGAAGAACAATTAAATCAAGTATCATCATTTAATACTTTTTCTGCCCCTAACAATCAAGAAGAAGCGTTTACAACAACTCCTGCCACTTCTCCAAACACCTCTTTACCGTTACAAAATCAAAATCAAGTCTCTAATCAAACTCCGACTTTTGATAGTAATAACCAATCTGTCAGTCCAATTCCCGATATTGCTTTCCTAAACCAAGATAATCAATAACTAAAAATTTTATATAAAATGACTGAAATGAGTGGAATTAGTGGAATGCTTACAATACTAACCTTGTAAAAGCATTCCTTTTTTGTTATAATCTAAAATAGAAAGGGTTGATAGTTTATGAGTTTTAAAAATTTATTTACAAATCAAAACTTATTAACTATTCTTCATAATGTCTTAGAAAATCCTTATAGCAAAAACAAAGTATCTAAAGTCTCTTTAAATGGGGAGAGTTACCAATATAATCAATACTCTTTATTAATAATTATGGATTTTATTATTAAATATAAAATTATTGTTAAAGAAGATAAATATTTAAATGAAGACTTAGTATCTTTAGAACATATTACTAATACATATGAGAGCCATGAAGCTTTAACCTTAAGTCTAAATAACTTTTTGATAAAACTAACCGCTAGAAAATTAAACTTAGAAAACACTAATACCATAGAAAATAAACGCACAATTTTAATCTATATTTATGATAACTATATTGTAAATGGTTATTGTTTTCATAGTTTTCCATCATGCTTCAAGAATCTAGTTGAAAGAGATGGTTTAATTCAAGAAATAGACACTAAAGAATTGAATACTCTAAAAAAAATAAATTATATTTTTACTAATCATAAGTATCTAAATTTCCTAGGACGTGATTTAACTAGTAAAACGAGAGCTATTTATATTACTGATTCACCTGCTATGGCCTACTACTATGCTATAAGAAGCCCTGAATATCTAGCTAATCTAACTGGATTAAGCAATTACTATAAGAATGTTTCCGATATCAATAAAGAATCATTTTATTTAAAAAACTATGATGAATGTAAAAATAATCTTAAGAAAATGTGTCAACATTTAAAAATGACCTCTAAAGAAGAAACAGCAATTTTAAAAACTTTCTCTAAAGAATGGAAACATCTTGATTTAAATAATTCAAAACCGTGTATTGCATTTATCAAAAGAAAAGAACTTGCTAAAGATAGTCTTCCTAATATCATAGAACTATTAGCAAGTTTAGAAACTGAAGACTTAGTATATCAAGTATCAAAAATAATAAATAGCAAATACCCTGAGATTAGACGCTTTAGTAATATTACCTCATTAGATTTAACGGTATATACAATGCCTAGTTATAAAGAGATAAAAAATAATCATCTAGAAATAGTTGCTGAACCTAAAAAATCAAAAGTTACAGTTAAAACAGAAAATCTTGAAAATGATATAATAGAATCTAAAGAATTTAAACCTAGACTTGCTTATAGTTATGGTAATGCTAGTTTTTTTGCCTTATTAGGTTTACTACTAATTAGTTTGGGCTTAACATTAAGTATTATTTTAAAAGTAGTGGGAGGATAAAATGAAAGATATAAGAATTGTTTTTATGGGAACACCTGATTTTGCTGTTCCTGTATTTAAAGCTTTAGCTGAAAATTATAATGTTGTTGCCGTTGTAACTCAGCCAGATAAAAAAGTAGGGCGTAAACAAATATTAACTCCTAGTCCTATTAAAGAAACTAGTGCTCTTTATAATATTCCTGTTTTACAACCTCAAAAAATTAAAGAAGACTATCAACTTGTTCTTGATTATAAACCTGATTTAATTGTTACGTGTGCTTATGGACAAATTATTCCTGAAGCTCTTCTTAATTATCCTAAATATAAGTGTATCAATGTTCATGCCTCTCTTCTTCCTAAATTAAGAGGTGGAGCACCTATCCAACATGCTATTATGGATGGTTATGACAAAACAGGAATAACCATTATGTATATGGAAAGAAAAATGGATGCTGGAGATATTATCAGTCAAGTAGAAACTACAATCACTAAAAAAGATACCTATGGTAGTTTGCATGATCGTTTAAGTATCTTAGGAAGAAATTTATTATTAGAAACTTTACCTAAAATCTTATCTAATGATGTAACTCCTACAAAACAAGATGAAAGCCTAGTAACTTTTGGTTATAACATTACTAAAGAAGATGAGAAAATAGATTTTTCTAAAGATAATATAGCGGTATTTAATAAAATTAGGGGATTAAATCCTGTTCCTGGAGCTTATACTACTTTAAATGGTAAAAGACTAAAAATATATGCCGCAAGACTTGGAGAACGCTATTATGCTAAGTCAAAACCTGGTACAATCATGGGCTTCTATGAAGACGGTATAAGTGTAGTTGCTAACACAACCGAAATTATTATAACTGACTTAGCTCTTGAAGGGAAAAGACGGTGTTCTGCTAAAGATTTTTTAAATGGTGCTG
The DNA here is from genome assembly GCA_944331915.1 of uncultured Bacilli bacterium. Classification (GTDB taxonomy): domain Bacteria; phylum Bacillota_I; class Bacilli_A; order RF39; family UBA660; genus Onthousia. Next base: position 21,644 of record CALVIR010000012.1, read on the forward strand.
ATAAAGAGAAATTATTAGGAGAAATTTTACAATGAATGATAAACAAAAATCCAATAAATATATTGAGGCCATCAAAAAATTAAGCAAAAGTTCAAGAGGAAAAGCTATTCTTTTCTTTATCTTCTATTTCATTTTCTTCTTCGTTCTAATTGCCTTCTTAAGAAGCAGTTATAATAACTATGAACCACCTACAACTAATACTACTATTCATTCTGATTATAAGATTTCAGGCATTACTAATGGTAACTATCATTTCATTCGTGAAGAACTAATCAATAATAATTTAACTACTTTTACTGGTGATAAAGCAGATAATAAAGTAGAGGGGTTAATGACTACTAATAATACATTCTATAATTATTTTATCTATGACAATATTTATATGTTAAAGGTAAATAATGGTTATGAGGTAACAAACTCTTTCTACAATTATTACGATATTACCTCTGATAATAACTTATCTAGAATTCTTAATAATGCTACCTTAATATCTAAAACTGAATATGAAATGGGTACAACTACATATAATTATCAAATTACTACTAACACTTTAGTACAAATTATAAATAATACCAATATTGATATTGCAGATATTCCTAATACTATTATTTTAGAAACTAATGAAGATGATGAGGTTGTTAAAATAACTTATATTCTTGATAGTTATGCCAGTTATCTTACTAATGCCCCATCAACTGTGCAAATAACTATCAGCTATGCAAATTTCAGTCAAATAGATGCCACCTCTTTAAAAGTTCCTACTAACGAATAAAAAATAAAGCTTAAATGCTTTTTTCTTTTTACAAGGAGCATTCTTTCAGTTATAATATATAAAGAAAGAAAAGGTGAAAAGAATGTTTGAAAGTTTAGGAGATCGCTTACAAAACGCATTACATAAAATTAAAGGTTATGGCAAGATAACTGAAGATAATATTAGTGATATGATGAAAGAAATTAGATTAGCTCTTCTAGAAGCAGATGTTAACTATAAAGTTGTTAAAGAATTTATAAATAATGTTAAAGAGAAAGCTTTAGGTGAAGAGGTTAGAACTAGTATTAAACCTGGGGATTTATTTGTTAAAATTGTTAAAGATGAATTAACCGAATTATTAGGCGGCGAAAGTGCACCTTTAAATACAACTGGTAATCCCGCTATATTAATGTTAGTAGGCCTTCAAGGTAGTGGTAAAACAACAACTATTGGCAAATTAGCTAACTACTTACGAAAAAAGAAAAATAAGAAACCTTTGATGGTCGCATGTGATATTTATCGACCTGCTGCAATTGAACAGTTAAAACAACTTGGTAAAGAATTAAACATCGAGGTGTATTCTGAAGGTAAAAATGATCCTGTAGAAATCAGTAAAAATGCTATTAAATATGCTAAAGACAATGGATATGATTATGTTTTAATTGATACCGCTGGACGTCTTCAAATTGATGAAAAATTAATGCAAGAGCTTGATAACATCGTTAATGCCATTAATCCAGAAGAGATATTATTAGTTTTAGATGCCATGGCAGGTCAAGATGCTATCAATATAATTACAGGTTTTAATGAACGTTTACATTTAACAGGAGTTATTTTAACCAAATTAGATGGTGACACAAGAGGTGGTGTTGCTTTATCTGTTAGACACCTAACTCATGTTCCTATTAAATTCATTGGTGTTAGTGAAAAACTAGATGGCCTTGATAGCTTTGATCCTGAGAGAATGGCTGGTAGGATTTTAGGTATGGGAGATATTGTTTCCTTAGTTGAACAAGCTGAAGCAGCCATAGATGAGAAAGAAGCCGAAAAAGCAGCTAAACGAATGCAAGAAGGTAAATTTGATCTTGAAGACTTTTTATCTACATTAAAACAGATAAAAAAATTAGGACCTCTAGAAAACCTCTTAAAATTAATTCCGGGAGCTAAGAAAATGGGATTATCAAATATTAATATTCCCCCTAAGCAAATGGCTCATATTGAGGCGATAATTTTATCAATGACAAAAGAAGAGAGAAGAAATCCAAGTATAATAAAAGCTTCTCGTAAGACACGTATTGCTAAAGGTTGTGGTCTTTCTGTTCAAGAAGTTAATAAATTACTAACCCAATTTGAAAGCATGAAAAAAATGATGAAACAAATGAAAAATGGTAATTTTAAGATGCCATTTTAGGCTAATAGTAGATACAAAAAGCCTCCCTAGCGAATATCCTATAACAAAAGGAGGAAAAATGTATGCTATTTAATAATCAAGCTATTGATACTAGCGCTACTATTGATGGCAATAACAATTTCATTGATCAAGATCTAGATATTGATATTAATATGAATAGTATGGGATCTAGTAACATGAATATGGATATGATGAGTCAACAATCACCAATAATAGAACCTGTTCAAGAACGTCAAGTTCATAGAACTATCATGCATCAAGTTCCACATGTTTGTCCAATCAGAACAAGAATAATCAATCATCATATTTTTAAACATACTTATTGTCCAGAATATTCTTGTTGTGAAGAAAATGTTGTAACTAATATTGATCAAGGATCATGTTGTAACTTTAGATAGGTCAAGTTTTTACTTGATCTTTTGCAATAGAAATGTCTAATTATGTCATAACTCTTGTTTTTTATTTATAATAATTATAATATTATAATAAGGAGTGTGAGATTATGATATATCCATCTATTGATAAATTATTAAATATTGTTAATTCTAAATATGAACTAGTTCATATTGCTGCAAGAAGAAGCAAAGAAATGGCAAAAAAAGAAAATTATCAATTAGCACTTAATGAGTATAAATCACAAAAGAATATCGGTAGAGCTTTAGAAGAAATGCTCGAAGGTAAATTAAAAATAGTTGAGTCTCATAAATAGACTTGACTTTTTTCTTTGAAAAAAAGTAAAAAAAGTCATTGACGAACATATGTTTATTTGCTATGATATATCTAATAAAGAAAACAAAGTACTATTCTAAAAACAAGGAGGTTCCATGAAAATAATACGTTTTGTTAAAAAAAAGCCAGGAATATACACTATATATCTTGATAATAATTCATCATATGATTTTTACGAAGAAATAATCTTGAAAGAAGAGTTGTTATTACAAAAAAGTATCGAAAAAGAAGAGCTAGCTAGATTATTAAAAGAGAATAAAAATTGGGAATGCTATTACCAAGCCTTAAACTATTTAAAAAAAGTTTTAAAGACTAAAAAAGAGTTATCACAATATTTAACTAAGAAACAATATAACAATAAACAAATAGAATTCGCTCTCAAAAAATTGATAGATCAAAAATATTTAGATGACAAAATATATGCTAGAAGCTTTATAAACAATCGAATAATGACTACTACTAAAGGACCTAAACGTATCGCTCAAGAATTAGAACAAAAAGGCGTTTCTCCTACTTATTATTTAGACATATTAAATAGCGAATATAATGAAGAAAAAGAAATAGAAAAAATTACTAAAATTGTCTCTAAGAAAATTATTTCAAATCATAATAAAAGCTCTAAAATTTTGAAACAAAAATTAGAGCAAGAATTACTTATCCAAGGATTTAATCCTCAAATCATTAAGAAATATTTAAATAGTTATGAATTCCCTACAGATAAAAGTATAGCCAAAAAAGAATATCAAAAATATTATCAAAAATTAAGTCGTAAATACCAAGGTAACGAATTAGAATATAAACTTAAACAAAAAATGTTTAATCTGGGCTTTACTGATTATTATGATGAATAATTTCTATAAAAAGCACCTTAATTTTTCAATACAACTATTTTGAAAACTTTGAAAATCTTTAACAATTTTTTTCGTTTCCTCATTTAATTTTACATCTTCGTATTTTTTAATTTTCTTTTCTAAATCGACAGTTCCCATCATTATGCCTTTAATTAATAAATCAGCTATAGCAGAATCACTATTATCATCTTTAACCTCTTTATCTATTCCCATATTTGCCATAACTTTAGTTATTAACCCTGTTTTTTCCTTTTTTCCATTTCCCTTAGTTAGAATTTTCTTGGCTTTTTTGAAATACTCTTCGTATCCTTGCAAAATTTCTTCAATTATATTTTTTATTTTATTATCCTTATTTTCTAATACTGTATTTAATTTTTTTAGACTTGAAATACTCATTTCACTATCCTTATAAATATGTGTTACTATCTCTAAATTTTCATTCATTATTATCATCCTTTCGTTACTATTTTGCCCAATTTATTGAAGAATATGCTAGAGATATGCTATAATTTTTAAAGAATAGGAGAATAGTATGATAGATAAAATTATTGAAAATATAGATATTAATTGTCAAAGTAGTATAAGGTTAGCTTCTTCAAAGATAATTTACTTTGATCCTTATTTTCTAAAAGTAGAACCTCATGATGCAGATTATATCTTTATAACACATCCACATTATGACCATTTCTCTTTGGAAGATATTGCCAAAATAGCTAATGAGAACACTACTATTATTGCACCTAGTGCCGTTATCAAAGAATTACCTAAAAAATACAAGTATGAAGAAATTAATATTGGAGAAGAAAATAACTATGGTGACTTTTCTGTTAAAGTTTATCCTGCCTATAATATAAATAAACAATTTCATCTTAAGGAAGCAGGTTATGTTGGTTATTTATTAAAAAGTACAAATGAAACATACTTTATTCCTGGTGACAGTGATGTTATTCCAGCTTATAACACCTTAAAAGATTTAACAGTACTGTTTTTACCTGTTGGTGGTACTTACACTATGACTAGTAAAGAAGCTAGTGCTTTAGCTAACAAAATAAAACCAAAATTAGCTATTCCTATCCATTATGGTCTGGCCGCAGGAACTATAGATGATGCTAACGATTTCAGAAATAATCTCGATGATGAGATTAATTGTCATATCTTTTATAAATAATGGAGGTATCATGATTGAATTCAAGAATGTCTTTAAAAAATATAAAAATACTACAATCTTAAAAAACATTTCCTTTAAAATTGAAACTGGAAATATTGTTTGCTTAATTGGCGAAAGTGGCTGTGGTAAAACTACAACCTTAAAAATGATAAATCGCTTAATTGAACCAACTAAAGGACATGTTTTAATAGATGGAGAAGATGTTAAAAATAAAAATGTTATTACCTTAAGACGTGAAATTGGCTATGTAATTCAGCAAACAGGCTTATTTCCTCATTTTACTGTAAGAGAAAATATAGAACTAATTGCTAAATTAAAAAAGATGCCAAAAGAAGAGATAACTAAAAAGATTAAAGAAATGTTAGATATGGTAGGTCTTGATAAAGAATTACTTGATCGCTATCCCACAGAACTATCAGGAGGTCAACAACAAAGAGTAGGAGTAGCTAGAGCTTTTCTTACTGATCCTGCTATAATATTAATGGACGAACCATTTTCAGCTTTAGATCCTATGACTAGAAACAATTTACAAGATGAACTTTTAAGAATTCAAGATAAGTTCCATAAAACTATTGTCTTTGTTACTCATGATATGGATGAGGCTATAAAAATAGCAGACAAAATCTGTATAATGGATGGAGGCAAAATTATTCAATACGATACTCCTGAAAATATTCTTAAACATCCTAAAAATAAATTTGTTAGTGATTTTGTTGGACAAAAAAGAATTTGGACCTCACCAGAATTAATAAAAATTAAAGATATTATGTTAAAAAAGCCAGTAACATGTTCACCTAATATGACAGTATTTAACTGTATTAACAGAATGAAAATGATGCATGTTGATACATTAATGGTTGTAGATAATAATCATAAATATTTAGGTTCTATCATTGCTAGTGAACTTACTAAAAATATTGATATTCATAAACCTGCGAAAGAATACTTATCTAAAAAACAAGTAACCATCTTAAATACAGACACTATTGTTGATGCTTTAAAGATTGTAGAAAAATTAAATATTATGACAATTCCTGTAATTAATAATAATGGTGTTTTAGTAGGACTAGTAAGTAGAAGTAGTCTTTTCACCTCCCTAAGTAGTCAATTTATTGAAGGGGGTGAACTATAATGGAATTTTTAGATTATTTTAAAGATAATTTATCAGAAATTATTTCTCTTTTAATTGAACATATAGAACTTACTTTTTTAGCTTTACTTTTAGCCATAATTATTGGTGTTCCTATTGGAATTTTAATTAGTTATGTCAAAAAAATAAATAAACCAGTTTTAGGAATTGCTAGTGTCATTCAAGCTATTCCAAGTATGGCTTTATTAGGTTTTGCTATTCCTTTCCTAGGTATTGGCACTACTCCTGCGATTGTGATGGTTGTGTTATATTCCTTATTACCAATTATTAAAAATACTTATACTGGTATTAGTAATATTGATAGTAATATGATTGAATCTGCTACAGGCATTGGTTTAACTAAATGGCAAATTCTTTATAAGATTCAAATTCCATTGGCCCTTCCTGTTATTATGGCTGGTATTAGAATCAGTGCAGTTACAGCGGTAGGCCTTATGACTATGGCTGCCTTTATTGGTGGCGGTGGTTTAGGTTATCTTGTTTTTTCTGGTATCAGAACAGTTAATAACTATCAAATTTTAGCTGGAGCAATACCTGCTTGTTTACTTGCTTTAGCAGTAGATTATTTAATAGGTATTGTAGAAAAATTAGTAACGCCAATTAGTCTTCAAAAAGGAAAAAATATAGATAAAAAATTATTAAAAAAGAAACGTTTACATCAAAAAATTATTTTAATTGTAAGTGCTGTTATTCTATTAATAATCTTTGCCTTTACTTATTTTACCTCTAATAAAAATACAGATGCTATTGTTGTTGGCAGTAAAGATTTTACAGAACAAAATGTTCTTTGTTATATGGTAAGTGATGCTATTAAAGATAAAACTGATTATGATGTTGTTGAAAATTGTAATCTTGGTGGCACCCAAGTATGTTTTGAAGCTTTAAAACGGGGTGATATTGATCTTTATATAGACTATACTGGAACTGTTTATGGTGATACTTTAAACTATGAACCAATTACAGATATTGAAGAGGTTTATAATACAGTTAAAAATGATTTAGCTAATAACTATAATTTAACAGTTTTAAAACAAATGGGCTTTAATAATACCTATACTCTTGCTGTTAAAAGGGAAACTGCTGAACAATATAATTTAAAAACCATGAGTGACTTAGCTAGAGTATCAAGAAATATGATAATTAGTCCAAGCCTTGAATTTATTAATCGTGAGGATGGTTTAGATAGAGTAAACAGTGTATATGGTTATAGTTTTAAAGATGTTATAGGAATAGATGGTAGTCCTAGGTATACAGCTTTAATAAATAATGAAAGTGACGTCGTAGATGCATTTGCTACAGATGGACTCTTAAAAAAATTTAATCTTGTCGTCTTAGAGGACGATAAAAATGCTTTTCCACCATATTACGCTATACCTATTATTAGAAATGAGACTTTAGAAAAATATCCTGAAATAGAAGGAGTACTAACCAGTCTTGGTAGTAAATTAAATAATGATATAATGAGTGAATTAAATTATCAAGTGGATGAATTAGGAGAAAATCCACGTGATGTAGCAAGAGAATTCCTTGATAGTATTGATTTTTAGTAATATAATACAAAATGAAAGGACGATATTATGGAAATAATTGTAGGAGGTATTATTGAAAAAAATGGTAAGATTTTACTAGTTCAAGAGGCTAAAAAGGCTTGCTATGGAAAATGGAATCTTCCTGCTGGACATTTAGAACCAAATGAGACTTTAAAAGACGGAGCCTTAAGAGAAATTAAAGAAGAAACAGGTTATGATGTGGAACTTACAGGTATTCTTAATATTGCTAATAAAAAAATAGAAAATGATTTATTACTAGTAGTAATTTTTTCTACAAATATCATTGGTGGTAATATAAAAATTAATGAAAAAGAAATTCTTTCTGTAAAGTGGTTTGACATAGATGATGTTATAAATAACATGGATGATGAATTGAGAGACATAAAATTTATTAAAGAACCACTTATAAATTATAAAGAACATACTATTGGTTCAATCGATTTAATCAACGAAATATAAGGAGACTAACTATTAAAAGTCAATAGTAATTTTATAAATTTTAATAGTTTGTTATAAATTGGAAAGAAACCC
>CALVIR010000013.1 GCA_944331915.1 uncultured Bacilli bacterium
TATAGTATCTTTGATTTCTTTGATTTATATAGTGACTATGATTATCAGCCCCTAAAAACTACAACATAGCGAAATTTGTTAAAAAGTCTAGTTTTAATAAATTGGTTAGTAGTTGTTAGGTCAATATTAATTTTTCCCTAAGAGAATATTTAAAATTCAGTAACAAAGTTACTCAGATATAAAGAAATTCTTGTTTGAATAATAATTTATCTTCTGATATAAGTGTATCAGGAGGTGATGATATTGATCACAGAAAAACAACATCAAGAAATATTAAAAGACTTAGCTAAAAAGAAAGAAATCTTACCAGCAACATCAGACCCAATATTTAAAGCGATTATGAGTAGATGTCCTAAATATAGAGCTGACTTAGTATCAAGAATTACTGGGATACCAAAAGAGGTTATACTTAATACTTATGTTGAGAAGAATAGTGAGTATGTAATAGATAATGCTTTAGAGAGAAAGAAAACCTCTGATGTAGTATTCGGTATAATTAATTCAATAGTTAATATTGAATTAAATTGTGGGTATTATCCTGGACTTATTGAAAGAAATATTGCATATAGAAATAAGATTCAAATAGACTTAGTAACAAAAAACCAAGATTATAAGAAGATTCCTAAGGTCATACAGATAAATATAAATAGATTTGGACATTTTAAAAGTAAAGAAGAAATTTTAGAGTTTAAATCAAGAGATAAACTTGGAATAGTAGAGACAGATAAATTTATTAATTATCATCTAAATCTTAAAAGAATTGAAAGAAAATATGAATCTGGTTTAACTTTAAATAAGTTAGAAAAAGAGTTGCTGATATTAACATTAAAAAGTGTTGAAGAAATAAATAAACTTAGTGAAGGAGATGAGGAGTTAATGGAGGTTGCAAGAAACTTAAAAGATATAACATATGATATTAATACAGTTGGTTTGTATTATGAGGATGAAGAAAGAAAATGGGTTGAGAATGCAAAGATAAAATATCATGAAGGGTTAGCTTTGAAAAAAGGTGAAAAACGTGGTCTAAAAATGGGACTTGAACAGGGTCTTGTTCAAGGAAAGTTAGAGACAGCAAAAACTTTACTTAAAGATAATATACCTATTTCTAAAGTAGTTCAGTATACAGGTCTAAGTGAAAAACAAGTTAGAAAATTATGTTAAAAAGTATAGATTTAATAAATTAGTTTGTATTTGTTAAGTCAATATTAAAATTTCCTTAAGGGAATATTTAAAATTCAGGGATAAAGTTAGATGAATTTAAAGAATTGGTCATTTGAATAATAATTTACCTTTTGATATAAGTGTATCAGGAGGAAAGAATATGAACACATCAAGAAGAAAAATTAATCTAGAAAAAGAGGTAATACCTGCTACATCAGACCATGTTTTTAAAGCATTAATGGCTAAGTGTCCAAGATATAGAGTGGAATTAACATCAATGATTACAGGAATACCAAAAGACTTAATACTTAATACTTATTATGAGAAGAATACTGAACATGTAGTTGATACGGCTTTAGAGAAGGGAAGAACATCAGATTATATCTTTGGACTAGATAATTATATTGTTAATTATGAACTTAATGATAGTTTAAAAGAAGGTTTAATAGATAGAAATGATAACTATTTTGATAAGATTAAAGTAAGTATTTTAAAGATGAGTGAAAGTTATCAGAATATGCCAGTATTTATACAAATTAATCTAAATAATTTTAATAAATTTAATAAGTTTAGAGATATAGCAGTATTTAAATCAAGAGACGAGGATGGAGTGGTAGAGACTCTAAAATGGGAAAAATATCATTTAAGTTATAAGAAAGCATTAAGAAAGTATTTAAATGGTAAAAGGTTAAGTAAATTAGAAAAGTATTTAGTAATATTACCGTTAAGAAATAAAAAAGATTTAGATAAACTTAGTGAGGGAGATGATATATTAATGGAAACGGTAACAGAAATAAAAAGAATGACATATGATCTTGATAAAGTAGGATTATATGATATTGAAGAAGATAGGAAAAGATTAGAGAAGACTGGTCTTATTGCTGCTGAGCAAAAGGGTGAAAAACGTGGAATTGAACAAGGAAAGTTAGAGACAGCTAAAACTTTACTTAAAGATAATATTCCTATTTCTAAAGTAGTTCAGTATACTGGTTTAAGTGAAAAGCAAGTTAGAAAATTATGTTAATAAAAAAAGAGCAGTTATGAGGTTATTCCTCGATGAAACCTGCTCTTTTTAAAATTTTTTCAACCTCATCATTTGATTGAGCTCCAACTATTTTGGTGTTAGTCATTTCTTTTCCCTCCTTGAAAAATAAGACAGTTGGAGTACCAGTAACAGTTGTTAAATCATTAAATTTATCTTGTTCTTCTTTTGTCATGTTGTATAAATTAAGATTGTAGGCAGTTAAATCATTTGTCTTTAAGATAGCTTTAAATCTTGGGGAAAACTCTTGACAATGACTACATCCTGTTTGGGTTATTTCTAAGATAAATGTCTTTTCATTTTTTATTAAATCTTCTAATTTATTATAATCAATTTCTGTTATAACATTACTATTGCTACATCCGGTTAAAAATAATGTAGAGATAATGATAACAATAAAACTTAGTTTTTTCATAATGACCTCCTTTTCAATTATAACAATTTTCTGAACTGTTGAAAAGATACTTTTCAAAAAGTGAAAATTACGGTATACTTTAAATATACTAGGGGTGATATCATGATTTTAAGAAAACCATATGCCTTATTAATTAAGCACTTTCAAAAAATACATTTGATTCTTATTCTACTCTGTGCGTATATTTTCTATAAACTTACAATGTTAAGAACTTTTGTGGCTGATTTTTTGGAAACAGAAAGTTATGATAGTTACTATGAACCGATTAGTAATCATATAAATATCTTAGTTATTCTTGCAATTATAGCGGTTTTAGCGATAGTTGTGGTGCTGGTTATCTTATTAAGATATAAAAAGAAACCCTGGAAAATATATATATTGCCTTTTGTAGAATATCTTTTCATGTTGATAGTTTTACTTTTTGTTAAAAATTATTTTGATAATTTTGATGAAATGGAATCTGTTATTACGACCATAATGGCGGGAAGAGATCTTCTTACTATTGCTTATTATCCACAGTTTATTGTCTTTATAATCTTTGGAATTCGTTTTTTAGGTATAGACCTTAATAAATTTGGATTTAAAAATGATGAAGAATACCTCGATATTAAAGAAGAAGATAGAGAAGAGGTAGAAATTAGTTTTGAACTAGATAAAGATAGAATAGTCCGTAATATTAAAAAATTCTTTCGTAATGTTAGATATGTTTATTTAGAACATAAACTTGTTTGTAATACAATTATTGTTATAATCTTTGTTTCTATTACAGGATATACCTATTATTACTTTGGTATACTCCATAGAACTTATAGTGAGGGTAATACCTTTAATGCTAATTATTACGCGATTACTGTTAATAATAGTTATTTAACTGATTATGATAGCAATGGTAATAATATTACAGAAGGAAAAGACTATTCCTATTTAGTTGTTAATATAACAGTTAAAAACTTGGCTTCTAAAAGAAGCATAAATATTGATAGATTTAGAGTTATGAATAGAAATAATCAGTTTAGAAATATTAGTAGGGAATATGATAATTTTGCAGATTTGGGTAAACCATTTGATAGAACAAAAGAATTGGCAACAGGGGATGAGGTAACGTTTATACTCGTTTATAAAGTTGATAAAGATTTAAATCCTAAGAAATATGTTTTATATTATCCTGATGTAAGTAAAGGGGTATTGCTTAAGAAAATTAAATTAAGTGTTAAAGATGTAAGAGAGTTAGAAAATACTAAGGAGGTTTCATTAAATCAAAATATGGAGTTTCCAACGAAAGATACTCTTACAATTACAAATTTTAAAGTAGTTGATAGTACTACTTATAGTAGATATACATGTACTAATAGCTGTGGAATTAGAGAACAGACATTAACGGCAGTTGGTAATAATAAAATCTTGGAAATAGCGTTTGTTAGTAATAATTTTACAGGCCAAAGTTTTATTGACTTTTCTAATTTATATGCTACAATTAATTATAAGAATAATAGTGGAGAAACATTTAATATTGCCGCATCATCTGTTATTGATAATTATAGTGGAAATTATGCATATTTTAGGGTTCCTAGTGATGTTGATCCTAATTCAATAGAGTTAGTGTTTACCTTTAGGGAAGGAAAATATGTGTATAAGCTTAGTTAAAAAGGAGAGTTGGTTTTAGATGAAAAAGTTGAATAAAAAGAAGATTATAAGAATAGCAGTTATTGCTTTAGTTGTTATTGCTATAATATTACTAGTGTGGTTTTTGTATTTCTATCCAAGAATATTATTTAAAAATAACGAGGATGTCTTTTATAAAGCAGGGGAAAGATATTATCAAATAAACTCGTCTCGTTTTCCTAGTGAGGAAGGACGAGTTATTTCCGTTACTTTGGATACTTTAATCAAACAAGATTATCTTGAAGAGTTATATGTCCCTTATAGTGATAAACTATGTGATTTGAAAGAATCAACAGTTAAGGCGGTTAATACTGAAGATGGATATGATTTATATGCATATTTAAAATGTGGTAAATATGAGTCCGATGTTGATCATGAAGGACCAAAGATTGAACTTAATGGTGATAAAACAATGATTATAAGGGTTGGTAGTACTTATGAAGAACCTGGTGTTAAAAGTGTAGTTGATGATGTTGATGGGGAACTTGATGTTTCTAGTGTAACAATAAAAGGTGAGGTTAATACTAATCAAGTAGGTAGTTATGAAATAACTTATCAGGCTGCTGATAGATTAAATAACAGAACAACGGTAACAAGAACAGTTGAGGTTAGGGAATATTTAAATGAAACAGTTAGACAGAATACGACGGATGGTTATTATCAAGGAGTTAATCCTAATAATTATGTAATGTTTAATAATATGTTATTTAGAATTGTTAGGGTTAATGATGATGATACTGTAACCTTGGTTAGCAGTGAAAATTTAGCAAATGTTGATTATAATAATGATAGATTAAAGGGTAGTGCGTTAGATAGTTGGTTGAATGATTATTTCTATAATCTTTTAGAGAAAGAGTTTCAGGACCTTATTGTAAATGATACTTGGTGTGATGATGTAGTTGATAGTGCTAATACTACAACGGTAAATACTTGTAGTAGAGAAAGTGAAGAGATGAAAGTTGGTATTTTATCTATTCAAGATTATAATAAATCAAGGATTGATGAGGGTAGTTATCTTGACTCTTCGGCTTTAGTTTGGTATGCTAATTTCGATTCAAATGGGCAGCCTTGGGCTTTAACTAATATTATGAGTTATCCTAGTGGACTTTTACCTATGGAAGATGATGATCTTTTTAATGTAAGACCCGCGATTACTTTGAAATCTGATACCTCAATTGTAAGTGGTACTGGTACATATAATGATCCATATGTGCTTATTGTAAAAAAAGTCGCTCGTAAGAGTAGTAATCTTAATAATAGACAAATTGGAGAATATGTAAGTTATTCGGGATATCTTTTTAGAATCAGTGATACTTTAGATGATGGAACAACTGAGGTAATTTCAACATCTAACTTAGAATATAACGATACTGAAGTTATGATGAGATATAATAATGGAGATAAAGATAAAGTATATAATCCTAACGAAGAAGGCAATATTGGTTATCAAGTTAAAAATGAAATGACAAGATATATTTCAACTGATTTATTTACTAGTCATAAAGTTAACGTTCCGATATATGATCATAAAGTTACGTATAAAGGAGAACATGAGACAAAGAGTTATAACTTGTTAATTACTATTCCATCTACATTTGATATCTTTAGTGCTAAAGGAGATTTTTCTAGTGGTGGTGGTTATTGGTTGATAGATTCATCAAAAGAAGAAAATAGAAAAACAGTTATTAGAGCGATTGGATCTACATCATATGTTAGTACATCTGATGATATGGAATTAGGTGTTAAAGTTAAGGCTTATTTTGATGATGATGTTATAATAACTGGTGGAGATGGAACTTATAGCAATCCTTATACTATCAGTGACTAGGGGGAGTAGTTTATGAAGGAAAAACGAAAAGTATTAATTGCTTTAATTATAGTTATTATTGTTCTTACAGTAGCGCTGTTTCTCTTGTTTAGAAATAACGATAAGAAACTTAGTGATTTTGTTGTTTCTAATAAAGAGGAACAACTTGCAAAGATTAATAATGCTAAAAAATATGGTGATGATGTAATAGGTTGGATTAGAGTTGAAGGTACTAATATAGATATGGCTTTAGTCCAAAGAAATGATGTAGCGGATGTATCAAGAGCTGATTATGATTTTGCTTGGACTAATTCTTTTCCAGATGAAAATAGTAATCATTTAAACTTTATTTCCCATAATATTCGTAATGTTTCAAGTAATCCAATTATTGGTGATGATACAATGACTAGATTTGAACAACTTATGTCATTTATCTATCCAGATTTTATAAATGAAAATCAGTTTATTGAGATTACTGATGAAAATGGAGATATTTCAATTTACCGAATCTTTGGCGTTTCCTTAGTTAATGAAAATCAACTTGCGTCATATTATGATACTTATACTTTAGAAGAACAAAAAGAATATATTGAAAAAGTAAGAAATGAGAGTATGTATGATATTCATGTTGATGTTTCAGAAAATGATATGTTGTTGACTTTGTTTACTTGTACGAGATTTTATGGGGCGACAGCAGAGTATTCGTTTAGAGTAGATGCAAGAAAATTAAGAGAAAATGAAGAAATGTCTTTAATTAAGGCGACAACTAACGATAATTATGATATAATAGAAGAACGAATGGGAGAAGGTGAAAATAATGAAACGGTTTAAATGGTTATTGATTCCAGGAATTATACTTTCGGCAGTTTCTGGAGTAATGCTTGCAAATTTAGATAATGTTAGTGCCGAAAACAATACAAGAGTATGTACTTCTGAATATTTTAATGATAAATATTTGGGAAAAATTGAAACTAGTGTAAATGGCAATGAGGTTACAGTTAGAAATGTCCATGGACTTAGTTATGGCTATGTATTAGAGGGTTCTGGTGAAGAGGTAAGAGGAGAACCTAATGCTAGTGGAACATTTACAATATCTTTAGCTGATGGTGGTTCTGCTGAGGTATATTTCTATTTGCTTGAAGCTGATGAATGTGGAGCTGAAGCAGGTGTATCTATTGGAAATATTACAGTTTATGCTGGTCCATCTAGAAATAATATGTATGATAATGCTTTATGTGTTAATTATCGTAATAATTATGGTAATAACGCAACAATGAGAGAAGCAGTTTCATATTGTTTTGAAGAGATTGTTTCTGTTCAGTATAGTTATGATCAAGTTAATGAATGGGTAACAGCTGCTGAAAATTATTACAATGCTATTAGTAATGTTAATAATAGTAATCAGAATAATAATAATCAAGAGGGCTATTATGATGATGTTAAAAATACAGGTACATTAACTTGTGATGCATTTTCAAATAATAATTATGGGACAATTCATTCTTTTAATCACGTAGAGACTACAAATGAAAATAATTGTATTACCACATGTGAAGAACATGTAGAACTTAATTTTAGTGATCCGATTGCTACACAAGCGGGAATGTGTTTTCAATATTTAATTGAAATAAAATCAGTGGTAGAGTGTGATTCTAATTATGTAGCACCTCCACCTAGTAGACCAGCGGTATGTACACCAACAGCAAGTTGTTCACAGCCAGGTTGGTGGGGAGATGCAGGTGGACCTAGTGAAGATTTTGATGCTTGCGTAATGGAATGTGATGGTGGTGAGTATTCCCAATCATGTATTGATTCTTGTTATAATGCTGTATATAAAGACGGTACTTATAGTTTAGATGTTAATAATAATGAGGCAGAAAGGGCAGCTATGTTTAATCCTGCAACAGCTTTATTAACAATAGATTCTAGACCAATGGTAAAACAAGTTGCTGACAGTAGTTGTATGGATATTAATAGTGTTAGCTATTATGATAGTGCAGCGATTCAAGCTTATTATGAATTTAGACAAAAAGATCCAGGTGGTTACTATAATGGTGGTACTTGGGTTCCATCAGGAAATTGTCCTAGTTATATAGCACCATACTATTTTACAAGTTATTCAATGACAAGAAGAACTATTGGAATGCTTAAAGGATTATATTTACCATATAACCAAATGACTGCATATTATTATGTTAATAGTTCGACAAATGGTTTCTTAGTGTCAAGATATAAACCTGGTTATATGTATGATGTATGTCATTCTACTTGTACTTGGACCAATTTATGTGGCTCTAATACTGTATTAACGCAGGGACAAGCAGATGCACAATATCAAGAAGAATTGAGAAAATATGAAGCTGAGAAGGCAGCATGCGAGAGTAAAGCTGCAACATGTAGTAATGAAACAACTAAATATCAAATAGTTGTAGATAACTTAGATGGTAATGATAGTTATAATGATAACGATAAGAGTGACTGGCAAGAAGAGTTTAATTCTGAACAGAAATTAAATAGTACTAATGTAACAGGTGAATTTCCTGATATGGTTACTTTAGTAGATGGTTCATGTGAAGATGGAGAAGCTGATCCATGGAATTATCATAATATTATAACTTTCCCTGGTACTTGGATTAATAATAAAACGGGACAAACAGTTCATTCTATTCAACCAGGACATGAAGATTTCTATACTAATATTGGTAATGAGTTCTGTACTAAACTTAATTCTGTTCCAGTAAATACAGCTTGGTATGAATGGAAAGTTAATCAAGATGAAAAACCTTTAACAGATGCTGAGAAACAAGCTATTAATGCTGATATTGAAATGAATATTAGAGGTTCTATTGAAAATTATGGTTACTTTGGATGGAACTTTGATATTGAATGTTTCTATGCTTTAATTAAAGATCCAAGTGATTGTGTAGGAGAACATTGTGATCAGTCACCAAATCCAAGTGATCCTGATTATCCTGATAGTTCAACTGATGATCCTTCAGGTGGGGGAGGAGATGACGGTGGTAATGGTGGTGAATCACCAACGACTAACTTTACATTCCGTTCAATTTCCTTAGATAATCTATTCCCTTCAAGTGAATCAGG
Source organism: uncultured Bacilli bacterium (assembly GCA_944331915.1). Lineage (GTDB taxonomy): Bacteria > Bacillota_I > Bacilli_A > RF39 > UBA660 > Onthousia. Next base: position 9,190 of record CALVIR010000013.1, read on the forward strand.
ACAAACTACTAGAGAAACAGGATTTAACTGGAGTTGTGATGCGACTAACTTAGAAAATCCTGATTATATAGTTCAACCAGTAGCTTTAAGGGAAGAAATTGAAAGATTAGGAGATTCAATTTATGATGGTGATGAGTACCTTGATTATCATTTTGTACTTACGCCAGAGACAATGAATAAGATTCGGGCTTATAATAAAGATGTTGGTAGCTATACAGAGCCTACAAGTACTAGTGAAGAGGGTGAAGGTATCCTTAACGCAGGTAATAATAAAACGTCAGGTATTACTGTATATCGTAGTTACTTAATACATAGAACGCTTAATAGTAATGAGAGATTAAAAACAGGTTTGATTGGATGTAATAACGAAGACAATGGACAATGTAATAATACAATCGTTGATAACAGCTGTTATCGTGAATATCAGACTGCTAGTCAACTATTGAAAGGTGGAAAATAAAATATGAGTAAAGCGATGTTAGTAGTTGGAATAATCCTTTTAGCCATTATTACTTTCGGAATTGTTAATATTGTACAAAATTATCAAACTGGTAATGAACTTGATTATTATTTGTTAAGAGAAACAGCAGAAGCGGCAATGACTGATGCAGTAGATGTTGGTTATTACCGCTTAAGCGGTTTGCTAAGAATTGACAAAGAGAAATTCGTTGAAAGTTTTCTTAGAAGATTTGCACAAAATGTTTCTAATTCAAGAACTTATGATATTGGATTTTATGATATAAATGAAACACCACCAAAAGTAAGTATTCTTGTTAAATCAAGTACTGCTGCTAGTGTTCAAGGAGAAGCTCTTGGAATTACTAATAAAATAGATGTTATATTGGAATCTAATTATTATGAAAATAAATTTGTAACTGATATGACAAGAGCAGGAGAATTAGACTATAGTAGTGTAGATAGTTAAGGATAAAAGGAGGAAATATGAATAATTTAATTGTAGGTTTAAAAAAGTTTTTAACAAATAAAAATACAGTAACAGTAGTTGGAGTTGTCTTAGCAATTGTTATCCTTTACTTAGGCTACAATATGCGTATTAGTCAAGCGATTGATCCTGTTACGGTTCCATATGCTTTAGAAGAAATAGATCCTGGAGTACAAATTACAGAAGACATGGTTGGAACAATGGAAATACCTAGATCTATGGCTGATAGTAGTACTATTTTTACAAATAAAGCTGATGTTATTGATATGTATTCATATTCTGATAGTGTTATTCCTGAGGGTAGTCTTTTCTATAGAAGAAGTGTAGTATCACGTGATCAATTGCCAGATAGTATTATTTTAGATTATCCAAAAGGTTATGTTTTATATAATCTAGATGTTGATATGGCTAGTACATATAGTAATTCTATTTATCCAGGTAATTATATTGATATTTATCTAAAAGTTCAAAATGCTGTTGATCCAAATAACCCTAATGGTGGGGATGATAGAATTATGATAGGTAAATTATTAGAGAATGTTAAAGTAATAGCTGTTTTTGATAGTAATGGTAATAATGTATTTGCAAACTTAGATGAAAAAACAACACCAGCACAAATTATCTTTGCAGTACCAGAAGAGTATCATATTTTACTTAGAAAAGCTAGTTATTTAAGAGCTTATGAATCTGAAATAATACCTGTACCTACAGCTGAAAGTTTAGAGGATGAACCAGGTGATGTTACTTTATCTAGTAATGACTTAAAGAACTTTATCAATAATGTTACGGCAATGACAGAAGAAGATTTAGCGGCAACGCAAGCACAATAAAAAGGGGTTGATAAAATGAACGATTCCATATTCGATAAACTGGATTTTGGTCTATTTAAACCTTTAATAGATGATGATGATATTACCGATATTTCATATTGTAATCATGGTCAAATTTGGGTTCGTTCTTTAACCTATGGGTCAAAGCGAGTTGAAATTCCAGGACTTGATGATAGTTTTGTAGAAAAACTCGCCTTTCAGTGCTCTAATGTTATGGGAACAACCTTTAATAATGCTAAACCATTTCTTGATGCTGAAAGTACAGAGTTACGTCTAAACTTTGTTCATCATTCTATTGCTACAAATGGCATTGCAGTAGTTATTCGTAAAACACCAGCAAAGATTAGACTTAGTAAAGAAAAATTGATTAGTGAAGACTATTTTACTGCTAATATCCATGATATTTTAATGAAATGTGTTGAAGGACATTGTAATATTATGGTTAGTGGTGAAACTGGTTCTGGTAAAACAGAGTTTGTTAAGTATTTAGCTAGTCATACGAAAGAAAATGAAAAAATAATTACAATTGAGGATACGTTGGAATTACACTTAGATAAAATCTTTCCTCATCGTGATATAGTAGCGATGAAAACTAATAATGTTGCTAGTTATAGTGATGTATTAGTAACTTGTATGAGACAAAATCCTAAATGGATATTATTATCTGAGGTTCGTAGTGCAGAGGCAGTTACTGCAGTTCGTAATTCGATTTCTTCAGGGCATAATATTCTTTCAACAATTCATGCGGATAAAGCTAGTGCTATACCATATCGTATGTATTCGCTTTTGGAAAGTGATATTGATGTTGATCAGTTTTTAAATACAATATATCGTTATATTCAGTTAGGTGTCCATATTAAAGCCTACTATAGTAAAGAATATGGTAAATTTCATCGGGAGGTCGATGAGGTAGTAGAATTTTATGTTGATGAAAATAATAAACCTCAGACGCATCTTTTGTATCAAAAAACATTTGGTAAAGCACCAGTTCAAAATATGCCTAGTAAATATCTAAAAGAATATCTTGAGAATCAAAATATCTTTATAGATAACTTATTTAGTAAAGGTGATTCAATGACTAATATTGATGCTGAGGTTAATACAGTGGTAAATGATTCCTCTACTAATATAAATAATAATGTAATTAATAATGCTTCTAATGATATGTTTGTTACCGATATAGTATAGAAGGGAGTGAGTAAAAGTGGTATTGTTCTTACTTTTATTAATAGCACTTATTATAGTTCTTTATCGTAATTATAAAGGACAAAATGTATCTAAATATATTACGGAACAGGTTCAAACTATTTATGATAAATTTGCTCCCTATTCTTTTAAAGTTGTTCGGGAAAAAACAAAAGAATTAGGTCAAGAATATACAGCTAGACAGTATATGATTCAGGTTCTTATTATGGGTGGTTTTGCTGGAATCGTAACCTATCTATATTTCTATAATATTATAGTTTCGGTTATTTATGTATTAATTGCAATAGGTTTTATTCCGTATTTATCTTTTTTAAGATGTAAAAGAGTATATAGTGAATTTATTTTTGAACAGATTCAAATTTATACAACGAATGTTATTATGGAATTTGCAACAACCCAGAGTTTTGTTAAATCATTAGAGGGTGTAAGAGATTCTGGAATTCTAGAAGATCCAGTGTTGTCTGATGTTAATCATATGATTGATTTGGCATATCAAGATGGTTCTATTGATGGAGCGATTTCTTTTATGGATAATAAGTATCCATACTATATTGTTAAGAATATGCATCAGTTGTTCTTGCAAATTACCAAGGAAGGTGCACAAGATACAGGGGAGAGCTTAGAAAATATGCAGCTTGATATCGATACCCTTGTTGAAAGTGTTTATCGTGATAGAATGGATAGAGCTACATTTCATAAGAAATTCTTACAATATGGAATTATGTTATATCTTTTGGTTATGCTAATTCAATATATGCTCGGTAATGAAAGTTATATTGAACTGATTAAAAAGTTTTATGTACAACTTATTCTCCATGGAATTATTATCTTTAATAGTTATTTTCTTCTTAAAGGGGAAAGATATTATAATGAGAATGTGGGGGTTGAGTAAAAATGGAAATAGTATTTATTGCAGTTATTCTTCTTTTTATACTTATGTATAATAAAACAATAGATAAAAATAAATTCATTAATGATAATCGTAAATATGTAGAAATATTAAGAGAAGATGATTATAACTTTTTAGTTTATGCTAAGTATGGAGAAAGTGCTATTCCTGATGTATTATTTCAAAAACGTATTACGATGGCAATTTTTACTTTCTTTATTTTCATGTTTTTATTTATTAACGATGTATCTTTAATAAATATTATTTTGTCAGTTTTAGTTTCTGTGGCAATTTTTAAAATGCCTTATATGCAATTAAAACGATATTATAAACAACATTTACATCAAATCGATATAATGTTGCCATACTATTTAAAGAGTTTAGAAATATTAATTCAGCATTATACTGTTCCTGTAGCAATAGGTAAAAGTATAAATGATGCTCCTGATATTTTTAAACCAGGATTGAAAGAATTAATTGAAAAAATTAATTCTGGAGATTCTAGTATTACGCCATATATGGATTTTGCTAATACTTATCCGGTTCGTGATTCAATGAGAATGATGCGTCTTTTATATCGTTTAGGACTTGGAGGTCAGGAAAAGAAACAAGAAAGACTTTTAATGTTTTCAAGAACAGTTTCAAATTTGCAAGCAAAAGCGAGAGAAACTAAATATAAAGAGCGTCTTGATCATATGGGAAATCAAACGATGATAATGTTAGTTGTAACTGGAGTTAGTGTTATGGTTGTCATTTTAGCGTCTATGATGACAATGATTGCATAAAAAAATAGTTACAAAAAAGTTATTATTTGTTATAATTAGTTATGTAAGATATGAAAGGAGATATGATAAAATATGAAAGAGGCAACTGGAGAATTAAATATGACAATTGTTACAATTGTACTTATTGGAGTAATTGCAGCATTTTTTGCATTTTTCTGGCCAACTATTCAAGAGAGTATTGAAAATACTTGGAATGATAATGCAACTAGTCAATCTGGTGTAGATTTTGATTAAAATAAGGATGTGATGATTAATGAGGGATGCGATAGGTCAGGTTTTTACATTACAAATAATCTTAGCTTTTGTATTATTGATTAATGGTTATATGGCGTACTCTGTAAACTATACTAGAGCATTCCGAGTTAAAAATCAGATAATCAATATTATTGAACAGTATGAAGGCGTACAAAATGAAGAAGGAAGACAGAAAATAAATGATTACGTTGAGAGGATGAACTATGAGGTTTCTAACACTTTAATAAATAATGCTCGTAGTAATGGCTATGAATGCTTTAGAGAAGGTTGGTGTTATAAAGCTAACAAGGTGTCTACTGCTGATGGTGATGGACAAAGAACAGGTACTTATTATACTGTAGTTACTTTTGTTAATATAGACATTCCGGTTATTAATCAAATCATAGGATTAGGACAGTTTTTATCAGTAACTGGTGAAACTAGAACTATCTATAATTAGAAAGAAGTGATTAAATGAATGTTATAATTGCCAATGAAGCGAAAAGTTTATTAGCAGGGTTAGATATAGATGTTATTAAAAGTGTTGAGGGCGTTCATACTGCTGATGAAATTGTTGAAATGTTTAAAAACTTTTTCTATGCTAGGATGATTTTAGATATTACAGCAATAAAAGATTATCAAGATATAACTAATATTCAAAAAATATCAATTGGCCTTGATGCTGATAAGATAATTCTTCTATTACCAAATACTGAGGCTTCAACATCTAGTAGTTATCTATCTAAAATTATTTCAATGGGAATTTATAATTTTACAACAACACTTGATGGAGTTAAATATTTCTTAGAACATCCCAATAGTTATAAAGATGTAGCACATATTCAGCAACTTAATGATTTATCGGTTACAATTAATGATAAAGTAACGGCTGGATCAAGAATAATTGGTATTAAAAATATTACTGATCATGCTGGTAGTACGACATTAATTTATATGTTAAAAAAAGAGTTAGAACAGTCTTATGGAATGAGTGTAGTGGCAATTGAGGTTAATAGGCATGACTTTCTTTATTTTAATAGTCATAATATGATATCAGTTAATGATGAGAATCTTATGACAGAGATTGTTAAACATAAAGATGCAACGATTATATTGATTGATTTAAATGACTCAGATAATGAAGGAGTATGTGGTGATGTCTTATACTTAATAGAGCCTTCTAGTATAAAGTTAAATAAGCTCATGACACGTAATAGACGTATTTTTGAAGAATTAAAAGGACGGAAGATAATTCTAAATAAGAGTTTACTTTCTAATAGCGATATTATGGATTTTGAATATGAAGGAAGAACTAAAGTCTTCTATAATATTCCTCCTTTAAATGATAGAGTTAGAAATCCAGTTCTTAGTGATTTTCTTACAAAAATAGGACTAATAAATAAACCTAAAGAAAAAGATTCAGGTGGAAAAATATTTGGTTTGTTCAAGAGATAGTTGACAAAAATCAATTATTTATATATTATAAATTTAGTAAAGGAGATATAGTTTATGTTTAATTTGATGAATTTTGTACAGATACTTAGCAATGTTCAAGCTGCAGATACTGGTGATGCTTGTGGTGGTTTACTTTTCTTAGTAAGAATTATTAGACAAGGCGTTTTCCCAATTTTACAAATTGGTGTTCCAATTATCTTAATTGTACTTGGTACATTAGATTTAGCGAAAGCGGTTATTTCTAGTGATGATAAACAAGTAAAAGAAGCGCAAGGTAAATTAATTAAAAGATGTATCTATGCGATTGCAGTATTCTTTATTGTAACGATTGTAAATCTTGTTTTAACAATGGTAGGTAATATTGCAGGTGACGATGCATCTGGTATATCAAGTTGGCGTGAATGTTGGAATGCGGCAGGTCAATCTTAGAAATTAGAAAGTAGCAAGTTAATTGCTATTTTTTTTTAAATTGATTAATGTTATAATGATAGAGTATAGATTGTTAGGAGCGTTGTGATATGAAAAAGACATTTCTGTTATGTACTCTTCTTCTATTATTATTTGCGCCTTATGAGGTTAAAGCTATTAGTAATAAAGAGGCAGCGACAAAGATGAATGATTATATTTATGAAGCTGTATTTAATAATACTTGGCAAGTAAGTAATTATGAAAATGATACATCTCTTTATACGATTAGAATTGACTTTAATAAAAATGGAGATACAGAGTTTCAAGAGGTAATTGATAAAATACCGTTAAAGGCTTTTAGTGGTACTAATTATAAAGCTAGTATTTATCTCGTTAGTTGTGGTAGTTATACAGATTCCGATAGTTGTTTAGCTAATTCTGAAGATCTTTCTTGGAATGCTTCAGGAATTGTTGATTTTGATTTAAAAAGAGCTCCTGATGGGACTCCATATTTATACGCAGTAGGTATTTCTCCAGAGGCATATAAAAATGTTACTAAGGGTAATGTTTATTACAATATTCAAACTAATCAAAAAGGTGTTGGTGGTAATATTGAAAAGGAAGGAGTTTCTAGTTTAGCATCATCACCTCAAGATGATAATGAGGTTGATAAAACTGTTGGTACTTATACTAATCCTGATTTAGTTTTAACTAATACATCAATTACTATTCCTTCTAAAGATGCTTCTATATGGAAAGGACAGGCAAATATTTGTTATTATTTTACAGTTGATTTTAGTTCTGTTAATACAGAAGATACAATGGGAAGATATCAAGTTTCTCCTATTACAGAAAATTATGGTAATGATTGGGTTTTAAGTTGGATTAGAACAGGACAAAATACTAGTAATGTCTTACGTGATGGAAAAGATACTAGTTTATTTGCTTTTTCAAATGAGAATCTTTATGCGATATGTAATTTGTACGGAGAAGAGAGTTTTTATGGTGAAACTATAACATTTACTTATAAAGATAGTGAAGCAATTAATCTTTATGGCCCTAATGATGTTTTAAATGGGGGACAGATAGATGATAAGTATATTAATAGTTTTGATGGAGAAGTGCCTCCTGATTTTTTGAACGGAGGAGCGAATGCTGATAATTGGGATAAACCTATTGGATGTGAAGATATCTTTGATACAAGTGATGAAGGCTCTGTTGGTTGGATCTTGATGACACTTTTAAATTATGTTAGAGTAATAGGTCCAATTGCAGTGGTGTTACTTAGTGCGTTAGATTTTATTAAGGCAATAATGTCTAGTGATGAAAAAGCGATGAAACAAGCCCAATCTAAATTAGTAATTCGGTTAGTGGCAGCTTTAGCATTATTTTTAATTCCAACTTTAGTTGAGTTATTATTTAGTTTTATTAATGCTGCTAGTTGTTCCTTGGATTAAAAGGGGGTGTGATATGAAAAAGATTATATTAATAATAATTTTTTGTTTAGTCTTTTTACCTATAACGGTTAATGCAGAAGAAGAACCGTTTATGACTTGTACTTATAAATTACTTGGTAATATTACTTATACTTTTACGTATGATTGTCAGGAAATTAAAGAGAGTTGTAGTTCTTTTTGTAGAGCAGAAAGTAATTTGACGGAGCAAAATTTAATAAAGAATGATGGTACTTTCCAATGCCCTAGTGTTTTGTATTATAGTGTTATTTATGCTGATCAAGAAGGAGAGGTAAATGAATTTACTATCTCAAGTACTAGTAATAGAGTTCAAGATGAAGAAGCTACTTTGATTACTGATGAATCTAATATCGATACAGGAGGTATGTGTGAGACAAAAATAGAAGAGGGTGAAGATGGAGAAACAGAAGCGAAAATTTACGATTATACATGTGAATATGGAGGTTTCTATTTAAAATTTAATAAAGGAGATACAGAAGCGATTATTCAACCTAAACCTAACTTATCAAGTTACTCTTTTCAAGATTCTATCTCACTAAATGGTAAGACATCTTGTCCTTCTAATACTTGTTTAGTTTGTGCTGAAGGAATATGTGCAGTACAAGTTAGTAATAATTGTGCTGCTGGCACTGACTCTCCTCTTATTACAGATGATGTTAATAATGCGGATGATTTACAAAATTTATTAGAAAATAATGCTACTACTGGTAATTGGGATCAGGAAATTGGATGTGAGGATATCTTTAATACAAAAGAAGGTTCGGTTGGTTGGATTTTAATGACAATATTAAATTATATTAGAGTAATAGGTCCAATCGCTGTAGTGCTTTTAAGTTCGTTAGACTTTATTAAAGCGATACTTTCAAGTGATGAAAAAGCGATGAAACAGGCACAATCTAAACTTATAATTAGATTAGTGGCAGCTTTAGTGTTATTCTTGATACCAACTTTAGTTGGGTTATTACTTGATTTTATCAATGCAACAAACTGTGCTGATACTTTAGGTTAAAGATTGGAGGAATTTTATGAAGAAAATAAATTTATTTATAATTTCTATTATTTTTACTATATTATTTATGCCAGATAATGTCTTGGCAGCCGAAAGTCTTGGTACCTGTGTGTATGAACTTGATAGAACAGGACTTGAAGAGAAATTATTTATAGGGGACTTTGATAAACTTAGTTTAAGTATTACGGTAAATGATGATGGAACAATTGGTGCAAATACTATTTCTACCCAAAATGGTGATGATGTTTGGAGTTCTGATACCCGTAAGGCAGGCTTTTTAGGAGATTCTAGATTACAGTTGATGTATTCAATTAGTGATAAAGACTTTTATAATGCTTATATGGAGAAAAATAACTGTCCAACAATTGAGATGGCTTATCGTGATTCTATGTATTTAGAGGTCAAACTTGGTTCTGGTAATTATACAGAAGGTACTCCATATAATACTTTTGATAATGTACAAAGTACAGGGGGAACTAGTAGTAATAAACCTAGTGAGATTATAACGTATTGTAAAGAGAAAAAGTTTAACGTTTCAGGATATGATGGGGATTTATATTTAACGACAACAGAAACTAATGGTATAAAAGAATATTCTCTTAAAACTAGTGATGGAAAGTCTTTTGCTAATACTTTTGATCAAATTATAACGTTAGATACTTTTCGGTTTTATATTAATCCAGATTCTTATAATACTTATTGGAGTGATGGGTGTCAGGATGCTCCTTTGTATGTTGCAGTACCTGATATTACGGGGAATACTAGAGTTATTCAACATACCCAAGATTCAACAGTAGAAAATTATGAACCGCCTTTATTAAATGGGGGAGCGACAGATGAAAATTGGAATGATCCAGATAATCCGATTGAATGTGAAGATATCTTTGATACAAGTGATGAAGGCTCTGTTGGTTGGATTTTAATGACTATTTTAAATTATGTTAGAGTAATAGGTCCAATTGCGGTTGTTTTACTTAGTGCCTTAGATTTTATTAAGGCAATAATGTCTAGTGATGAGAAAGCGATGAAACAGGCACAGTCTAAACTTATAATTAGATTAGTGGCAGCTTTAGCATTATTCTTAATACCAACATTAGTTCAGTTATTACTTGATTTTATAAATGCAAAAAATTGTGCTGATATGCTGATATTATTAGTTAATTTATAAAAATACAATTTGCTATTTAATTACATCTTTGTTAAAATAAATATGAGTATATATTCGAAAGTGAAGTGGGAATAGATGAATGGAAGTCCAGGTTGGTTTAAAAATATTCTTAGAAGCTTATTTTCGGCTTTAGATTCTTTTGGTTACTGGATTTTAGGTGGAGTTTATAACGTATTCTTTGCAGTTAGTAGTGCAGAGATTATTTCTGGTGATGTAGTAAGAGAGTTTTTCTCTAGAATTCAGTTAATACTTGGTGTCATTATGGTCTTTAAGCTTACTTTCACGGCTTTAAGTATTATTATAAATCCTGAGTCTGCTACGGATAAACAAAAAGGTGCTGGCAAGATATTAACGAGAGTTGCAGCTGCTTTAGTAATGCTTACTTTGGTTGTTCCTATAAGTATACCAGCATCTGATGATAGTCCCCTTAATGCACGTATAAGAGATCAGGGTATTTTATTTGGCTTTTTGTATCAATTTCAAGATAGTGTGGTTAAAGATAATATTTTAGGTAAACTTATTTTAGGCTCAAGAGCTGAATATAATTCTGATGGTGAAAATGGTAGTATGAACGCTGGTGGAGAGATTGATAATATGGCTGATGTTGGGGGAGTTATGGCGGCGACAGTAGCGAAGGCTTTTGTTACACCAACTATTTTATCTAGTGCTGATGATGATGCGATTGGTTCTTTAAATGATATTGCAACTAATAATGATGATAATACAAGCACTGGTGATGATACAAGTAGTAGTGATGATGAGAATAAAGTTGATCCTAGTACTGTCTTTGCTTGTGCAGATACAACAGCTTATAATTACTATATGAATCCTAATGCTTCTGCTGATGGAATACTTTATTATTTGAATGAAACATGTGATTCTGATGATGGTGAGGTTTATGTTTTCCAATATACCCTTATTGGTGGTTTAGTTTGTTCAATTATTATGACGATAATTATCTTAGGTTTTACTATAGATATAGCAGTTAGAGCAATTAAGTTAGCGGTACTTAGACTTATTGCCCCAATCCCAATTATTTCGTATATTTCTCCAGGATCAGAAAAAGATGGAGCTTTTGGTAACTGGGTTAAGACATTAATATCTACATATTTGGATTTATTTATTAGACTTGCCATTATCTATTTTGGAGCATATGTAATTCTTTTAATAAGTCGAAGTTTTAGTGGCAATGGGGTTGAAATAATTCAAACTGATTATGGATTTGTTATTAATACTTTAGCGACAATCTTCATAATTATTGGTGTGTTAGTCTTTATGAAACAAGCACCTAAATTTCTTAAAGATATGTTAGGATTGAAAGGTACACCAATGGGTAATGCAGGACTTTCTGGAATCTTAGGTGGAGCTGCTATGGCTATTGGTGGCGGCGGTTTAGCTGGATTTGGATTAGGAGCATTGCAAGGAATGAGTACTTCTGCTGAGGCGACTGGCCAAGGCAAAGCTTTTTCACCTTTTCAATCATGGGCACAAAATAGAGATCAGATGGCTAAAATTAGAACAGGTGATAAAGATGCTAAAGGTGGTATTATTGGTAGTGCTATGGATCGTTTATTATATAAAACAAGGGAAAGACAACTTGCTGCTAAAGGATTGACATCTGAAAATGCTGATTTAGCAAAAAATGCCTTTTATGCTCAACAAGATGTTGTTCATAATGCTCAAGTTAATCGTGATTTAGCTTGGGAAAAATTAAAGAGTACTGGTGTTACTTCTAACCCAAGTAATTTGGAGGCTTTGGTTGCTCCTAATAGAGATGACTTTATATCTACTGAGGAGAGTCCTATTGTTGATACATCTGGTAGACATATTCAAAGAGAAGTGTTTGATCAACAGGGTTATGATGCTGCTGTTGAACAATATAATCAACAAGTTGCACAAAGAAGACAACAACAAGCTTTGTGGGATGACTTTATTAGAAAAGATGAACATCTTACTAGTGAACAATCTAAACTTGGTAGGATGGAGAAAAATTCTAAGAATATTAATCAAGCAAGACAAGCAGCTGGTGTAGATCCTAGATTATATGATGAGTATGTTGATAATCGTAGAGCATATAGAGCTGGTGGTCATCGAGCAAGGTTTAATCCTTATTCAAGTGGTGAACCATCTAACTTAGACGATATAGGTTTTGATGCTGGAATGCCAGAAATTGGTGGACATGAACCAGGACCTCCTCCTGGACCTGGTGGCCCTGGACATCGTCCATAATAAAAATTGGAGTGTGATATATAGTGAATAATAATTATTTGATTCCTGCTAATACGAAAAGGGGAACATTGATTTTGGGAATATTTAAACCATTTGATTTGATATTGTTAGGGACAGGGGTATTGTTGACGATTATTTTGTTACTTACATTGACAATGAATTATACTTGGCAAGTAGTAATAGTCGTTGCCCCTGGGCTTTTGTCAGCTTTTCTTGTTGTTCCTATTCCTAATTATCATAATATCTTAACAATTATTATCGAATGTTATACCTTTTATACTAGTAGGCAAAGATATATTTGGAAAGGTTGGTGTGTAAAAGATGTCGAAGATGTCAAAAGTACAAAGTAGTCAGTATACGGAAGACTGGCTTCCAATTACAGGAATACAGAATGGAATGATTATCTGTAATGATAGACAAAAAGTTACAGGAGTTAAAATTGCTCCTCGTAATATCTTTATTCTAGATGCGCAAGCTCAAGATAATGTTTTGATTAGTTTAAAAAACTTTTATAATATGATTGATTTTGAGTTTTGGTTAGTGGTTGCCGATCGACCAGTAGATATATCAGTTTATATGTCACAACTACAAATTCTTTATAATGAAACAACCTCTCCAGCGATTAGAAAACTAATTATGCAAGATATAGATAAAGGTAATACTTTTACTAATAATAATATCGTTGATACAGAATATTACATCCTATTTAAAGATGCTAGTGATGATGTGTTACAAAAAAGAGTAAGACTATTAATCAATGGTTTAGCTAGTTGTGGATTAAATGCTTCACAAGTTAGTAATGATGATCTTAGAATAGTACTTGAGAATTTCTTAAACGGGGGAGTAACAACTGATTTTGGGACGGTGATGCCAGTATGAGTATAAGTTTAAAGAGTCAATTAGCGCCTAAAGGGCTTCATTTTAATCCAAGTGATTTCTTTATTAGTGATAAATATGCGACAATTCTTTCCGTTATATCTTATCCTAAATATATATCACCTGGTTATTTATCAACATTAACATCAATGAGTGGAATAAAAATAGTTATTAAACATATTCCTGTTCCTTTTGGAACAATGTCAAAAATGATTAATAGACAAGTAGCAGATTTAAGGGAAAAGTATCGACAAGAGAAAGATCAAACTAATAAAGAGAGAATTAGACAAGACGCGGAGAGTCTTGAATACTTTGTATCAATGTTAGCGTCTAGTCAATCGCGGATTTTTGACTTTCAAATGCATATTATGATTAATGCTGATACAAAAGAAGATTTGGAACTTAAAAAAGTTAATGTTAAAAACTATTTGGATGCAATGGAACTTAGAGCGATATCATTAAGATTTGAACAAGAGAAAGTCTTAAAGAGTATTTTACCAATATTTCCTAAGCAAGATATTGAAGAAAGAATAGGAACACCAATACCTTCACCTACAATTGCGGCAATGTATCCATTTATCTTTGATAGTATTAAAGATCCAGGTTTATCTGTGTTACTAGGTGTAGATTTTTCAGGAGGAGTAATTCTTTTTAATCAATTTCTATACCAAATAAGGAAAGAAAGTAATAGAAATAATGCTAATATGATTATTCTTGGTACAAGTGGTAGTGGTAAATCAACAGCAGCGAAGCTTTTACTTAGATCACATATTAGAAATGGGTGTCAGATTGTAGCGATTGATCCAGAAAATGAACTTGAAGAAATGACAAAAACTTTTGGTGGAGATACAATTGATATTGGTAAAGGTGGAGAATTTGGACTTATAAATCCGTTAGAGGTAATTATTGATGCTGATGAAGAAGAGATAAAGCAAGGACTAGGATATACGGTTTTAACTAGAACTTTACAGTCTTTAAGAGCCTTTATGAAATATTATGATCCTTCGATTGAAGAAGATGTTCTTAATATGTTTAGTGAAATAGTTCAAGATACTTATAAGAGATTTGGTATTGACTTTAATACTGACTTTTCAACCTTTACCTCTGCTGATTATCCAACATTTACTGATGTTTATGCGACAGTTAAGGGAAGACTTATGTCACTTACAGAACAAACAAGAGAAAAAGATATCTTACAAAGATTAGAGTTAAAGATTAGACCGTTAATTAAAGAATTAAAATTCTATTTTGATGGGAAAACAACTATTACTGCACACAGTGATTTTCTTGTTTTCAATATTAAAGAGTTTATGAATTCAGATACTAATATACGTAATGCTTTGTTTTTCAATATACTTAAATATGCTTGGGGACTTTGTTTAGATGCTGATGTTAATACAATATTAATGGTTGATGAAGCGCATGTTCTTTTAAGTAATAATAATGAACAAGGAGCTGATTTCTTGGCTCAAGTACAAAGAAGAGCTCGTAAATATAATACGGGAACAATTATTATTACCCAACAACCTAGTGACTTTTCGGCGTCTGCAGTAATTACGCAAGGTAAAGCTATATTTGATAACTCTGCTTATTACTTAGTTATGGGACTTAGAAAACAGGCGGTAGAAGATTTATCACTTTTGATAGATTTAAATGAAAATGAAAAAGAAAGTATAAAAAGATATTCACAAGGAGAAGCGTTGTTTGTTTGTGGTAATAGAAGAATGCGAATTAATGTTGTGGTAACACGAGAAGAGTTAGAATCATTTGGTAGTGGTGGAGGTTTTTAGAATTAGTTATAAGTAGTAAAGGTGGTGATTAGATGGAAGATGAAAATAATGGTTTAGAACAAGATAATGTTAATAACCTTAATAATGGTAATGATAATAATTATAGTAGTGATAACTCTTCCTCTAATGGAGCCACTTTTTTAAATGCAGTTAATAAAGCAGGTAATATTGCTAGTGGTATATCTAATTTAAAATCAGGTAATGGAGGAAATAATAATCCTAATAGTTCTAGTAATGTTATTAATAACAATTCTAATAATAGTGAAACTCCCCATGGTGATAATAAAGCATCAAAAGTAGGTGCTGCTGCTAATTTAGCTGGTAAAGCCATTGATGTAGGAGCTAAGTTTAATCCAGCTTTAAAAGGATTAAAGACAGCTAAAGATATAGCTAGTAAAGCTGGTAATGCTCTTGGTAATATTAGAGCTAAGAATGGACCACAATTACCTAATAGTAATAATAATACTGATAGTAATAATAATACTGATAGTAATAATAATGACAGTAACAATGGTAATGAAGGAGCTAGTGGTAATAAGAATAGTATTCTTGGTGGAGTTAGTGATGATAATCAAGAGGTTAGTGAAGAAGAAGGTAAAGCGACAGGATCTTCTCCTTTAGATATTGTAAGTACAGTAGCAGGAGGAGGTAGTTCCCCAGTTAATTTATTATTTGGTGGTAGTATAAAAGTTAAAATTTATTTGGCTTTAGCAGGAGCGGTAGGTTCTTTGATTGCTTTATTATTACCGGTTTTAGTCATTGCTGCTTTTATTGGTAGTTTTGCCTCATTATTTTCTGCTAATACAACATCAGGTGGAGATACAGGTGATATGGATTATATAGCAGCGACAGAAGATGAAGCGGCTTATCAAGAAAGACTTGCTCGTGTTATTTCAAGATATGGTGATGAAGGAGATGCTAATAGAGAGACAGCAGCGGAAGCGATATCAGCAGGTCTTAGTATTATTCAACAAAATGATACAGCCTTTTCTTATGCAGATATGACAGAAGGAAGAATGAGGCAACTAGCTGATTTAGTTATTGAGGTTAAAAAGAAGCAAGGTGACGAAGAAGAGTTTGAGGCTTATGATGAAGATAAAGCGAAAGCTAACTTTGTTGAATACTATCGATCTTATTTCTCGGCGTTAGGAAGACCGATGAGTGATGATGTATATACAAGAATGGCTAATGATACATATGACTTTATTAGTGATTATCATGAACTGATTTCAATCCAAGAAAATGATAGAAATTTGACAACCTCGTCTGTTTGTAGTAGTGATTCTTATTGGTGGCCTATAGGTAGTCAAGCGACAACTACGCAAAATGGTGTAACGTTTGCAAGTGGAGATCCAGAAACTGTTAATATAACGGCGTGGTTTGGAGGAAATGATAGTGTTCATCAAGGTTCTCATGGAGCTTTAGATATTGCAGGTAATATTACCTATCCAGGTTATTATAATGTTATTGCTGCGAAAGATGGAGTAGTTGTTTATCCAACAAGCGATTACCAAACACAGTATCCTGATACAGGAGGGCTTAATAATAACGATGGAGGGCAACGTGGTAATTATGTAATTATAGAACATTCTGATGGTAATTATACACTCTATCAACATTTAGCACAAAATAGTATTACGGTTAAAGCAGGAGATCAAGTTAGACAAGGGCAAGTTATTGGAAAGATGGGACATTCTGGAAGATCAACGGGAACACATTTACATTTTGAGGTAAGAGTTGGTGCTAATACAATGGCGGCAAAAGTTGATCCTTTGGATTATGTTAGTCCTATTGATCCAAGACCTGCTTGTGCTGAATTTTCATTAACTAGTACATCTTTGTCAAAACAAGAATTTGTATCAAAGATGAATGCTTATTGTGATAGTAGCGGTAATAATAATTTCTGTACGAATTTTGCTGCTCATGCAGAAGAGGTTTATGATGTTTCTGTTGCTAACAATGTTAATCCGGAATTAGTTGTTGTTACTGCAGGCTTAGAGCAAGGTTGGGGTAAGTGTGATGGCCTTTATAATTTCTGGGGAATTGGTATTACTAATGGACGAGGGTGTCATTCGGGACCTAATTTAACAAGTTTAGCCCAAGGAATAAAAGCCTATGCTGATACTTTAGCTGAATATCAACCTGGTGGAAGTGCGGCTGCCATGATAACTAATCGTTATAACGAAAGTGAAGCGGCAGGATGTGATCCGGCAGGGCATGGTTTGCCAGGAACTTTAGCAGGAATGCAGTCAATATATAGTTATATTGGCGCTTATCGATATAGTCCTGGTAGTTCAGGACTTGGTGGTTGTTATTTCTTTAATATTATATATGGTGAAAGTTATTGTAATAGTAGACCGGTTTGTACTAACTATAGTAATTGTTCAGAATCATCGAAAACGACAGTCTGTGAACAGAATGACTATACAGCATATATTTTACAAAGAAAAGTGGATTTAAGAACAGCTATTTTTGGTTTATAGGAGGAAACATGAATAAAACTGAGAAAATGGAAATAATTATTGCAATTTTGTTAGTTTTAGTATTTGGAGGAACGTTAATTTATTCTAATATTGTTAATAATAAAGTTGAAGAAAAAAGGATAGATGAGACAGTAAGCATTGTTACTGATCGTAACCGTTTTTATACGATAGATTCAGTAATATCTAAATACATAATGGCTTTAAGTTCTAAAGATGCCTCTAATGTAATTAAAATGCTTGATAATGATTATATAAATCTTAATAATTTAACAGAAGATAATGTTCTTAATGTTATAGAGACAATACCTGAAAATGTTAGTAGTAGTACAAGAGAGATGTATCAAGTAGGAGAATATGATAATATCTATAAATACTATACAAAAGTAAGACTTACGGTTGAAGACTATTATACATCCACTTTTTTAAAAAATATCTATTTAGAAATAACAGTTAATGAAAATAATCTTACCTTTGCAGTAACTCCTATAAATGAGATAACATATCTAAATAAAATAAAGGAGGTAGAAAATGGTTAGAACAGTTAAAACCCTTGTTTTTATTGCTTTTGTCATTTTAATTATCTTCTTTATTATGAGGAATGTTACAGTGATTAATGAAGAGATGAGATTATTACCAACAGAAGAAGAGTTAGATGAATTTATAAATGTTAATACTAAAAATGAAGTCAATAACTATGAATCAAAAGATATTGGGACTGATGAGATGGCTGTTATATATTATACAGATTTTAAAAATGAGGTTATTAATTATAGTGAGGAGATGTATTCTAGAATAATTAATAAAGATGATATTACAGAAGAGGTGTTTAATAATTATCGGGCTTCATTATTAGAGAATAGCTATAATAATTATTTAGAATCATATACTAGAAAATATAGAGATGGTAGAGAGGTTTATAGTATTGTTAATAATTATGGGGATACTATTAATATTTATATTAATGGGGTTTTAGATTATGATGTTGAATTAATATTATAAGGTCATTTGTTTTTGTATAAAGTAAAACAGTAGGTGTTATTCCTACTGTAATTTTTTTAGTTCTTCTATACTAAGTCCAGTGTTTTTAGATACCATTTCAATTGGTAGATCATCTTTGAGAAGATTTTTAGCAATAGTGATCTCTGCTTCTTTTCTTCCTTGTTTTAGTCCTTCTTTTAATCCTTCTTCAACTCCATCGTTATGAGCAAAACTTATCATTTTCTTTTGCATGATTTCATTATCATAAACAGCACCTAATTCATCATTAATGGCAAGTCTTTCTAATTCATCCAACACCTTTAAAGCCTCCTTTTCATCTTTGGCAATCCTTCTTAATTCTTCATAAGAAGAAGCGGTAAATAAAGATAGATACATCTCTTCTTTATTGTCTCCATTATAGATGATATCCTTATAATTTTCAAGGTAGATATCATAGATTTTAAAGTCTTTAATTTCCTTTTTAGTTAACTCATCCATAATTACATAAGAGGCTTTACCAATAAAGGGGTGTTTCTTTTTATTAAAGTTAATTTGAACAACATATTTATGTTTGATATCTTCACCACTGTTTAATTCGGCATCATATAATTTGAAATCACTGATATCAATATCAGTAACTGACTTAATTAAGTAATTAAAAAACTTTCGATATTCATTATTTTTAAAGAGATACTTAAAAGTAGTATCACTTAGCAAACTAATAAATTTTTATTTTCTTCTTCCATTTATGTCTCCTTTAGTTGTGTGATATATCTGATCAGATGGCTAGACTTTAACATGAAAAGAAGATAAAGACAAATGAGGAAAATTTAAAATTGGAAGATAAAAATGGTGGTAATTTTTAAAATTGCTCTAGGCAAAATTTAATATTGGGACTAGGATGAAGGAGTAATTTAGAAAATCTATATAAATTTAATTTTTTAAAATAAAAAGAGTAGGAGCATATCCTACTGTAAATTTTCTAGTTCTTGAGTACTAAGTCCAGTGTTTTTAGATACCATTTCGATTGATAGACCATCTTTAAGAAGATTTTTAGCAATGGAAATTTTTTCCTCTTTCTTTCCTTCTTCTATTCCTTCTTTTCTTCCTTGGTTTATACCTTCTTCTAGTCCTTCTTTTCTTCCTTGTTCTAGTCCTTCTTTTAATCCTTCTTCAACTCCATCGTTATGAGCAAAACTTATCATTTTCTTCTGCATTATTTCATTATCATAAACAGCACCTAATTCATCATTAATGGCAAGTCTTTCTAATTCATCCAACACCTTTAAAGCCTCCTT
>CALVIR010000014.1 GCA_944331915.1 uncultured Bacilli bacterium
ATGCTTAAAAAAGTGAATCTGTGGATAACACATTTTCACTTTTCTTTATTAAGTTTTATTTTTACCTAAACTCAAATTTACAACTATCTATTTTTATTTTTAGTTTCAAAGAAAGTCTTAACACTATCTAATTCACCATCAAAGACTATCTCATTATCTTTAATAACATTAACATTAGTTATTAAATCTTCTTTATAGAATTTAACATCATAAACCTCATCAACAAACTCTTCTAACTCACTAATTTGGTAATCATTAATATCATTATTTACATAGACCCCAATACTATCTTTGGTTATAAGTCCTAAGACTAGATTATAATCACTTACCAACTTAGAATAACTTGAACTCTTGTCAGCATCAGATAGAGTTAATAAACGATTTAAAGATGAGATAATTTCTCTTTTATGAAAACTTTTAGTAACTGTCTTCTTAATAGTCTCTCTAGGTGTAACTATAAATATAGCAGCATTTCGATTATTAAGTGGATAATTATAGTAATCTTCAAGAATTAAATTATGTAAATCAAAGTTACGATAACGATCAAACATTTCTTGTTCTAAAGGTGTTAAAACATTATTCTTTTCTTTATAATAGTACTCACAAATATCCCCTATATTTCTTTTAATATAAGAAAAATTATCATAGTCATACAAATCATAATCATCCTCTCGACAATTAGTAATTCTAAAAGCATATTCTTTTTCTTCTTTATAGATATCCAAGATCTCTTTTAATCTAGTAACATCATCTAAATTAGGTTTAAAAGGTATATAAATATCAATTTCATATTCAGGCAAGATGCTTATTTCACCCATATCACACATTGCAGAATGAATTGCCCTAACAACAGTATAATTTTCATCTAATCTTGGTCTATAGGTATGATACAAATCAGCTTGTCCCATCTTTAATTCTTCACTACTATGTAACATTATTCTTCTTCCTAAACCTGGAAGCTTTTGTTTCCTTAAATCACTATTAGATAAAGATGCATCTTTTATTGAAATAACACCGTCTTTTATAAAATATATTTTGCCAATTGTTAATTCAGACATATTTTTCACCCAAGTTCATAATAATATAAGTAAAAAAATTTAGCAATAAGGAAAATAATGTATAATGTAAAGAAAAGTAATTAATTCATAAAACTTTTAAGTAAACCTATTTTACTGAAGATTTTCCTATTTTAATATGTTACACTTATACTAGGTGAAGATTATGATAAGGTTAAAAAACGTATCTAAAGAGTATAAAAGTAAAAAAGGACAAGTTACTAAAGCTTTAACTAATATTAATATTAATTTTAATAATAAAGGACTAGTATTTATTATTGGTAAAAGTGGTAGTGGTAAAAGCACATTATTAAATATTATAGGCGGACTTGATAGCAAAACCAGTGGTAAGATTTATATTGATAATAAAGGCATAGATAGTTTTAAAGAAAAAGATTTTGATAGTTATAGAAATACTTATATAGGTTTTATTTTTCAAGACTTTAATTTACTAGAAGAATATAATGTTTTTGATAATGTTATGTTAGCAGCAAAACTTTTAAGAAAAAAAGTTGATAAAGAAGCGATACTAAATCTTTTAGCACGCCTAGATCTTAAAGGATTAGAATATCGAAATATTAATGAGTTATCAGGTGGCCAAAAACAACGCGTTGGTATTGCTAGAGCATTAATTAAAAATCCTAAAATAATATTAGCAGATGAACCAACAGGAAATTTAGATAGTAATTCTAGTAAAGAAATATTTAAACTCTTAAAAGAAATTAGTAAAGAAAAATTAGTAATCGTTGTCTCACATGATTTAGAAAATGCCAATACTTATGCTGATAAGATTTTAGAATTACAAGATGGAATAATTATTAGAAATGATTTAAATATAGAAGAACTAGAAGATAATAACACTTTCACCTTAACTAAAGCAAAACTACCATTTAAAGAATGTTTACACTTTGCTTTAACCTCTTTAAAAAGTAATAAAGTAAAACTTTTATTCACTATCATTTTAACAACTATTTCTCTTTTATTTATGGGAATATCCATTAACTCATTTCTTTATGATAAAGGTACTTTTATGGCTAGTGTTATGAAAGATAACAATGAATATGTTTTTGATATTTATAAAAACAAAACTAATAGTTATGGTGGTGGTGATTTAACTACACCATTAAATACTTTAGACGAACAAACAATAAGAGAGACTACTAACACCAATCTAAACCCCATCTATACACTTTATGATAACAGTAGAGATTTAACAATCCAATATGGGAGTAATAAAAATGATAATGATAAAGAATTTATAAGAACACCTAGTAGTTTTAAATTTATAGATGTAAAAGATGAAAGAATAATTTCTGATTTAGTAGGAAAACTCCCAGCTAAAAGCAATGAAATTGTAATTCATAAATATGTCGCTGAATATATTATAAAATATGGTGTTAAAACAAGTGATAGCACTATCTATAAACCAAATTCACTAAATGAATTAATTACCTCAAATAAAGAAATAATGCTAGGAAATAATCCTGTTATAATTACAGGTTATATAAATAAAGATATTGCTGATGAAGATCATATTAATTTTTACTCATATATTTATACTAATGGTTTTGTTGATAACGCTGTTTTAAATACTAATCAAGAAGAGATTTTAACTAATTATACTCATCTTTACTATAAACCTAACCTTGATAATATTAAAGAAAGTATAAATGTGAAACTTTATAATAATGAAGAGTTATTATATCAAAATAAAAATACTTTAGATCATAATGATGTTATAATTTCTTTTAACTTTTTAAAAGAAATTAATGAAGACTATAGTAAAAGTTTAGATGCTTATCTATTAAGTAATAGTAATAGAGACTATAATACAGTTTTAAAAGAATTTACAACTAACTATCTAGAAAGCACTAACTATTTAAATGATTTATCACTTACATTATCTATTAATATAAATAGAGATTCTTATGAGAATAAAGTAAATGTTATTGGTATCAGCTATGACGATAATAATTACATAAGTGCTAATTATCTCAACAGTATTTTAAGTAATAATAGTAATACATTTATAACAGGATACAGAATCTATGAAAATAATCTTAATAAATTATCTAATATTATAAATAGTTATAAAACCGAAACAAGAGATAATGGTGAATATTATTATTTATCCTTACCTCATAATGTTGATTTAAATGCCATAGATTCTACTTATAAATTTCTAGCTAAATACATTAATATTGTAACCTTAGTTTTTATCTTATTTACAGTAATACTTTTTTCTAATTTCATTTACATATCTATAACTTATTCTAAAAAACAAATAGGTATATTAAGAGCCTTAGGAGCAAATAAAAATGATATTATTAAGATATTTTTATATGAAAGCTTTATAGTTGGAATTATTTCTTATATTATTTCTATTATCCTTTGGTTTATAACTATTAATCTATTAAATTATTCTTTGTTTGGAGATAAAACTTATCTTTTAAAGGGAATCATAACCAATCAATTAGTACCAGTATTAATGTTTATTTACACATTTATCATCTCAATAATCATTACTATTATATCTTTAAGTAAGATTACTAAGATTAAACCAATAGAAGCCATCCTTAATAAATAATTTTATATACCAAAAGAACCCTAATAACCTAGAGTTCTTTTAATCTATACAAATTCTTTAACATAATTTTTTATTTCACGATCTGATAATACATTACCAGTAGATACCACTTTATCTTCAATTATAAGAGCTGGTATGATATTTATATTGTATTTTTTCTTATAAGTAGAATCAACTTTTTCAATATTAAATTTCAGATCAAGCTCACGCTCTACTTTAGATAAATTTTTAAGTATTTTCATACCATTACTACAATTAGCACAAATTACTTTAATATTTACGATATTATCTCCTCCTTTCATATAAAAGTATAGGAAATAATTATGGGAAAATAATGGGCTAATTATGAAAAATGATTTAATTATAGACGTACAAATTTATCTTTACAAACTCCACATCTTGGACATTTCCAGTCATCTGGTAAATCAACAAACTTAACATTCTCTTTCGCATCATCATAAATATATCCACAAACAGTACACTTATATTTACAAGATGAACTAGTATTAGCTTTACTTTCATCTATATAAGTAGGGGCTTTAAAAGGAGCCTTTCCTTTTAACTCATCTTGATAATACTGATAAGTCATTGGTACCAAGTTTTCTTTTTTTACTGTTTTCATCACTTTAATCACAAAAATATCATGACTATTACAATCAATTATATTTAAAACCTCTCCTATTAAATAGGAACAGATTTTATCTGTAACAACCGGTAAACCAGAATCTTCTTGATAAATAGAGTCTTTAAATTTATCTTCATCTTTAGAAGAAAAGAAACCAAATTTAGTAATAACATCTTTAGGTGTTTCTTTAGATAAAATTGCTACAGCACATTTTTTAGTTTCTTTTAAAATTTTATTAGTATAGTTATCTTTATTTAAACTAATCGTAACTATAGAGTCTTTTGACGTTACCTGTGTAAGTGTATTAATAATACACCCTACTTTTTCTTGACCCTTAATAGTAGAAACTATATACACACCATAAGTTATGTCTTTAAAAACATTTAAGTCCATTACATAACCTCACATTTCCAAAGACCATGTTTATTACAATATGAATAGATTAAAGCTCCTTTCTCATAAGGCACACGAAGAGAAGCTTCATCACCTGGTTTAAAGAATACCTCTCTATTTTCATTTTCATATTTAACTAAAATCCATTCAATATAATGATCTTCTTCCATCACATGATTAACTGTAACTATCATGTCATTTCCTTCTTTTTGATAAGTAGGAACATGTTTTTCAAAACTAGCATCTGTACTATTTGCTATAACATCTTGCATTTTTTCCCCACAACACATAATACCATCATCACAATTACAGTCCTGTAAAACTTTAACTAAAGCTCCACACTTTAAACATCTTTTTAATTTTAATTCTTCCATTTTTAATCCTCCTTCATTACACTATTGATAATAGCATTTCCATTTCTTTTTGTCAAAAGTAACAATTCAATAATTGAAAATTTGAAATATGTATGTTAGTATCAATATTGATAATATACTAAAGGAGAATGGTTATATGGTCTGTCCTAAATGTGGAACAACAGTTAATGATAATGCTGTTATTTGTGTCAAATGTGAAAATATATTAAATAATAAAAGTGGCTTTAAAACTGCAAGTTTTGTCTTAGGTATTTTAGCACTAGTTTTTGCCACTATAACAACGATAATTACCCTACTTTTAGTTAATAGAATGACATTTTTTTTAGAGTTAATAAATTTTTTGCTTAAAAATGACAACATTATAGCTAGATTTATTTTTTCTATACTCTATTTGTTTTTACCTCTCGTAATATCCACTTGTGGAATTATTTTTGCTATTCTTAGTAAAAATAATTATAAAACCAAAGAGATAATTTTAAACACTATTGCCATAACATTATGTATTGTTCAAATTATTATAATAATGACTATTTAACGGAGGTATTAAATATGAATCATCAAATAACAAGAAAGAATAATAATAAAGATTGTGAAAGTTATATGAATAACTTAAATAGCAAAAGAATAAATGCCAGTATAATACTAGGTGTTATATCTATTACGTTGGAAATATATACATTTATTCTTTTTCTTGCAATAGTAATTTATCGTAATATAGAAAATATTTCTAATGATTTAAATTTTCCAATTGGTTTTATATTATTACCAACTATTTTAGCAGTAATTGGGTTTATCTTAGCTATTACTAATTCCAACAAAATTAAAAACTCAGGATTTATTCTTAATATTATTACCATCATCCTATGTGTTATCCAATTTTTAATGATAACTGGCATGTAAACTAAAACGATAAAGTTAAAAGAGCTTTATCGTTTTAATTATTATAAAAATCACAACCTAATTCATGGTCATTAATTATTCCTAAAGCTTGTAAATAAGAGTAAATGATAACAGTCCCTACAAATTTCATACCTCGTTTTTTTAAGTCTTTAGAAACTTTATCAGATAATGTGGAACTTGTCTTAAAATTATCATCTTCATTTTTTATTATTTTCTTATCTGTAAAACTCCAAATATAATTAGAAAAGCTTCCAAACTCTTCTTTAATTTTAATAAATATTTTAGCATTATTAATAGCTGCTTCTATTTTCAATTTATTTCTAATTATGCCCTTATTATTTAAGAGTTCATCTATTTTCTTTTGATCATATTTACTTACTTTATAGTAATCAAAGTTATCAAAAGCAACTCGAAAGTTTTCTCTTTTATTTAAAATGCATTCAAAAGAAAGACCAGCTTGAAACATTTCTAATATTAGAAATTCAAACATATAAAGATCATCATAATGTGGTACTCCCCACTCATGATCATGATAATAAACATATAATTGATTATTAAGATTAACCCATTTACATCTTTGCATTTGTAATTCTCCTTACTTTATTTTTCTCAAGGTTAAGAAGATATTCTTTTTTCCCAAGACCTCCTGCATAACCAGTTAAATTATTATTAGCTCCAACAACACGATGACAAGGAACTATTATACTAATAGGATTATGACTAACAGCATTCCCCACAGCTTGAGCAGAAAAGTGTTCCACTTTCTTTATCTTAGAAATTATAGCAGCTAAATCACCATAAGTTACCGTTTCTCCATATGGTATTTCTAAAAGAAGCGAATATACAAGTTGTTGAAAAGGTGTCCCTATTAATTTTAAAGGTGGAGTAAAGTCAGGTATTTGCGATGAAAAATAAAGGTCTAACCATCTTTTCGTTTCTTGAAATACTGGTAATTCCTTAATCTCATAATCTTCTCCTAAAGTACTAGCAAAGTATTTTTGTTCTAAAAACCAAAGACCAATCAACTTGTCCCCATCACTAGCAAGAAGAATATCACCTAATTTTGATTTATAATTACTAATATAATTCATACCTCTAAAAGAAAAGAGAACCTAATTATTCTCCTTATTAAGATATTTATTACCACTCTTCCAAGCTTCACCAACTTTTTCTCCAATCGCATAGTAACCATTTTGAAACTGATCAAAAACAAAAGCATTTAATTTCGTTGGATCAACTTTACCATTTTCATCAAGTACCTTTTCATCTGCTAAAACATTAACTATTTCTCCTACTACTCTAAAGCCATCTTCATCTTTATCAATTTTAGATACTTTACATTCTAAAGTAATAGGATATTCTTCAATGATTGGAGCATCTACTCTTTCACTTTTAACCGCATGCATTCCACTACGTTCAAATTTATCTTTCATTCTATTACCTGTAGCCGTACCAAAGAAATCTGATTCACTCAAATGTGGAATATCAGCTACACTAATCGTAAATGCTCCTCTTTCTTTAATATTTTGTGAGGTTTTATGACTTTCTGTAATATTTAATGCTACTTTATTATTATCACAAATACCTCCCCAAGCCATATTCATAACATCAACACTACCATCTTCACAATATGTTGCAATCATTAAAACAGGCATTGGAAATAAATAAGGTTTAACACCTAAATCTTTTTTAGCCATTTTAAAACATCCTTTCAAACTAATTATAACATTTTTACTCCAACTTTTACACTAAATTATTTTAAGTTAACTCTGTATTTAAATAGTAGTAGTAATGTAGTAATTCTCTTTTATAATCAACAATCTTTCCTTCTGGTAGAATTAACATTCTCGTAATGCCAATTTGTTCTACAAAGGAAGGATTATGACTTACTACCAACAAAGTACCAGTATAATTTTTAAAGTTCTCACCAATAATTTCTTGAGTCTCTGGATCAAAATGATTAGTTGGCTCATCTAAGATAATGATATTTGTTCTTTGAATTAAAATCTTACATAGAGCCACCCTTGCTTTCTCCCCTGGTGATAAGACTTTTACCTTTTTAAAGACATCATCACCACAAAACAAGAAATTACCTAAAAATGTTCTTAACTCTACATCATTATAATTAGGATTATCTATATTTTCTAAAACTGTTTTCTCATCATCCAATATTTCTAACTCTTGAGCATAATAAGCGATTGAAGCATGATAACCATAATCTATCTCTCCTTTAATAGGTTTTAATTTGCCCATAATTAATTTTAATAAAGTTGACTTACCAACCCCATTTTCTCCTACTATTAAGAACTTTTCCCCTCTTGTTAATTGAAATGATAAATTATAGTATAAATTTTTTCTATTAGGATAATGAAAAGTTAAATGTTTTACCTCTAAAGGTATTTTTCCGCTTACCTCTTTTGGCTCTACTTTTATCGTAACAGTCTTATATTTTTCTTCTCTTATCTCTAACTCATCTAACTTTTTCTCTAACATCTTTTTTCTAGACTGCCCTAATCTTTTTAAATTATGATTAGTGCGAGATGCCGACTCTGCTCTTTTAACAACATCTTCAAGTTTCTTTATTTCTCTTTCTTGTTCTTTTATTCTCAACTCTTTTTCTATCATCTCATTAGCATAAAGTCTTTTAAACTCTTTATAATTACCTTTATATACTTTTATTTTATGAGTAACTTTATTAATAAACATCGTCTTAGTAACTACTTCATTTAAAAAATCAATATCATGACTAATAACTAAAACCATACCATGATAGTTCTTTAAATAATCTATGACAAAGTCTTTAGTCTTAGCATCTAAATGGTTAGTAGGCTCATCCAAAAGCAAGATATCAGAGTTTGAAAAAAGTAGTCTTGCGAAAGCAATTTTAGACTTTTGTCCTCCTGATAAGTCTCCTACTTTCATCTCTAACAAATCACTATCTATCTTCATATTTTCAATTAATGATAATAATTCATCCTCAGCCGTATATTGATTTAAACTATCAAGTTCACTTTGAATCTTTTCGGCTTGTCTTAAAAGTTTATTTTGCTCTAATTCACTTGCATTACTTAATTTCTCATAAACCATATTTAACTCTTGTTCTAGTTTTTCAATTGGTCTAGCACTATAAAGATAGTCTAAAACATTTTTATCTTTATCTGTAAAATTAATCTCTTGAGGAAGATAGCCTATCTTTTTATTATTTACTGTAATCTTTCCAGCATCTAAAGATTCCTCTTTTAGAATAATCTTAAATAAAGTAGTCTTCCCTGCTCCATTTACACCAACAACTCCTACTTTATCATTATCTTCAATTAAAAAGGAAGCATCATCATAGATGACTTCACTCCCAAATGCTAAATACATATTTTGTCCTTTCATCATGTCACCTTCTTTAGATAAGATGATTTTAACATAAAATAGTTAGCATTTCCATACTAACTATTTCTTATCACAATATCACAAACGTCTTCCATAATAGAGTTTTCTTTAATAATCGCACCAATACTATCAGCTTTAATACAACCTGATTTAGGATTTTTAACAGAAACAATATTTCCTTTTATATCTGCATCTACCTTTGAATATTCAAAAGCTAAGTCTGTATCTTCCATGGTACAGTTTATTAATTTAAGGTTCTTACAATAACAAAGAGGTTGCGTTCCAATAATTTTACAATTAATTAGCGTTAACCCATCAGAAAACCATCCCAAATACTCTCCTTTTACCAAAGAATTTTTAACAGTAACATTCTTACTATGCCAAAAAGCATCTTTAGTATCCAAGCTAGAGTTATCAACAACTAAATTCTCTACATATTGAAAAGAGTATTTACCACTAAATTTTAAATTATTAATAATAATATCACTACTATCTAAAAATATATATTCAGAGTTTATTATTGAATTCTCTATTTTTATATGTTTTGATTTCCACCCAAACTCTCTTGAATATATTTGTGAGTTTTTAACTAAAATATTATTACACTCCCTAATCGCCTTAACTGAACTAATAGTAACATTATCTATTACACCATCATTATCATACCAAAGAGGTGCTCGTGTAAATTCATCTAGCTTACTATTAATAAGTTCAAACTTTTTCACATGCCACATCGGATATCTTAAAGAAAAATTGCAATCTATAACTTTAATATTCCTAGCTTCTTTTAAAACAGATTCCCCATCTTTAACTCCTGCAAAAAGACATTTTTTAACCTCACAATCTTTTAAGTTATATAAAGCTCTTTCTTCATCATAAGTTTTATTTTCTACTAGTCTCATAATCTCACTACCTATCTATACTTACAGTAATATTTCCTCTCCCCAAAACATTCTTCAAGTTATTGACATTATCAATTTTTCCAATTTTTGTATAACTATAAGAGGTCTTAAAGTCATCATAAAATATAACTAAACAATCATCACCATATAACATAATATCTCCTGCATTTATTCTTTCAGGCCTATAACTATTAGAAGGAAAACTCTCAGTAAAATAATAATATTTCTCATTACCATTTAACTCATTCATTGTAATATTTAAGGGCAGTCTCCTTAAAAGCTCTCTTGTTGTTTCATTATCTTCAAGTGTTGCAGTAAAACTATTACCATTAACATTTAATACAATTTGCATTTCTTCATCTTCTCCTTCTGTTATTTGTAAGTTACTACTTTGATTACTAGACTTATCGCCATTATCTTTATAAATACAGTTAATTATAACAGCAATACAACTTATTAAAATAATTATAATAAGTGCTAATATAACCAGTTTTCTCTTCATATAACCTCCTTATTATTAATATAACACTTAGAGTTAAGTCTAAAGCAAGGAGTATTTACAAAGTTATTTATAAATTCTTACTACTTGATATTCATATATATCTCCACCTTCTGCTAAAGCCACTGTAATACCTTGACCATTGTTCGCTACCCCTTTATCTTTTGATACCTCTTCCGCTTCTGCAAGTAAACTATCAATCTCTTCCTCTGTCAATTTATCATTATTCGCTTTTATTAGACATTTAGCAAACCCCAAAGCCATCTCTTGATTTTCACTTTCTTTAGGAAAATTAATCGCCATTATATCGACAATATCCTTATCACGATTAGATGTATATTCTAATGGTTCAATATATAAGTAAATATCATCATATAATCCATACCAATAAGTATTATCAGCATCAGCAGTAGTAAAATAATCTTCACTAGCAGGATAATTTACCCCCCTATCCATTACCTCTGTATTAAACTTGGCAACAAGATTCGTAACATTTTCTTCTTCGACATAACCATATTGATCTAAAGTCTCTTGATATTCATCATTTTGTTCTTCTAAGTCTTTACTAAATAAATAAGTAAGTACAAAATATCCTCCAATTAACAAAATAATAACAACTCCCATAATAATAATCATTTTATTTTTCTTCATCTTATCCCTCTTTCCTAAATAGTTATCTTAACAATAGACTATCTTATTCCTTCTGTCAAGAAACTATTACTATTTTCTTTTAAAGTACCAAAGATTTTTAATTTGAGGAGCAATTTTCTCATAACTCCATAATTTTTCACTTCGCTCTTTACTACTTGGATCATTAACAACAAATTTTCCTTCTTTAATTCCCGTAATAACAATTAAGTGTCCAGTTGTTGTAAAATCTCCTGGTTTCATGCTCGCAATAATAGGATGTTTTTTCATTAATTCATTAATCATTCTCGCCTTAGATAAAGATAATTCCTCTCCTTCTATATTATATTTATCTACTCCTTCCGTAAATAGACTCCACTTAGTTCCATTATCATAATAACCATTTTTATAAGCATCTAATGCCACAGTATATGGAGTAACATCATTTCTTCCTGTTAAACCTGCAATTACCATAGCAAGTGATGTGGGACCACATCCATTAACCGCTATAACATTATCACCATAATAACCATATCCCCATCTTTTATCATATTGTAATAATAAAGGATATTCACCTCTTTTTACATCGCCTATATTATCTGCAAAGACTTGTCCTTTATAGTCATTATAACTTAAAACGTAATCAACTAAATCTAAATTACGAGTTAACATTTCTAATAAAATCTCTGGTATTGTATCTTTATTTTCTATTATAATTAAGATTCTTTCATCCTCTTTACTTAAATCATATAACTGATTTATAATCTCCTCGCTCATTTCTTTACTACTATTATCATCAAAATTACCACTTGGTTTTGTCATAATTATATGATCATCTTCTTTAACAAAAAAATTATTGTAAAAATAAAAACAACTTATACAAAGGATAATTAATATTACTAATTTTTTGATTTTTCTTTTAATTTTCATTTTCTTCACCTTTCAAAAAAAAACAATTATTTCTTCTAACACAACTAAATTGTATCAATAAAGAAATAATTGTTCTTTAATTTAATCTTATATTATTCTTAAGATTTTCTTAAATTTACAAAGGTAAACTAACTTTAAAAGTTGTTTCTTCTTCCATACTTTCCGCTTCTATTTTTCCCTTATGAAGCTCTATAATTTCTTTAGCAATAGCAAGTCCCAACCCACTACCGCCTGTCTTAGTATTTCTAGATGTATCTGCTCGATAAAACTTTTCAAATATTTTCGCCAGTTTTTCTTTTGGAATCTGTTTCCCTTTATTTATAATAGCAACATTCACCGTATTTTCATCTTTATTTAAGGTAATTGTAATATCACTTTCATCTTGACTGTAATTAATTGCATTTTTAATAAGATTAGTAAAAACTCTCCCTAACTTATCAGGATCACCATTTATCATAACTGTCTCAGTATAAGTAAAATTTATTTTTTTATTTAATTCTTTAAGAACCGGATAAAAGTCATCTATAATTTGTTCAATCATCAAGTTTAAGTTTAACTCTTCTTTTACTAAAACAATCTTTTCTGAGTTAAATCTAGCAATATCAAATAATTCATTAATTAAGTCTTCTAACCGATAAGATTTATCTAAAGCTATTTTAATGTATTTCTGTTGTTGTTTTTTAGGCATATCATCAATTTCATCAAGAATCGATAAGTAACCAATCATGGAGGTTAAAGGTGTTTTAATATCATGAGCTAAATAAACGATAAGTTCATCTTTCTTCTGTTCATTTTCTTTCGCTAATTGAGCCATTTTTTCACTTTCACGTTTATATTTATTTAATTTCTTTTCAAATAAAGCTAAATCATGAGGTAAAGAGATATAATCGATATTTTTATCAACTAATTTGTCAGCAGCATCAATCAAGGCATCCATTAAAGTAAATATTTCTTTAAGATATTTATAAAAGAAAATAATAAAAAGAACAAGCCAAATAAGAAACATAATTATAAAAAGATTAACTCCTCCAAAGAAAAACTGAAAAAGTAAATTTATATTATAGTAAACTGTAGGAGAAAAGTCGTAAAGCCACTGAAAATCTATCATTGAAATTATGAAAGCCAAAAATAAAAAGGTTAAGGGAATTAAAATTGTAATAATTGCAAGTTTTATTAAAAACTTTTTAAATAATCGCTTTGTTAATTCATTTTTCAATTTTATACCCCACCCCATAAATTGTTTTTATATATTTAGGATTTCTCCCATTATCATTCATCTTTTCCCGTAAATGTCTAATATGAACCATTATTGTATTATTATCTTTTTCAAAATACTTATCTTGCCATACCTCAGTAAAAAGATCTTCACTCTTAACGACATTACCTTTATTTTTACATAACAACCAAAGAATAGCAAACTCTGTTTTTGTAAGTTCTAACTCTTGCTCATGAAAATAACATTCATGGGTATCATTATTAATGCTTAACCCTCTAATTTCAATTAAGTTTTCTTCTTGACCATTATTATACTTTTTATAACGCCTAAGTTGTGCTTTAACTCTAGCAATTAATTCTAGAGGTTGAAAAGGTTTTGTAACATAATCATCCGCACCTAACATAAGGCCATTTATTTTATCTATCTCTTCTCCTTTTGCTGTTGCAAAAATAATAGGAAAATTATATTTTTCTCTAATTTTATTACATAATTCAAAGCCATCAATGTCTCTCATCATTACATCTAAAATCGCTAAATCAACATTTAAATGCTCTAAATCTTTTAAAACGTCTTTACTAGCATAATATTTATAAACATGATAATTTTCATTTTTTAAATATATTTCTAATAAATCAGCAATTTCTTTTTCATCATCAACTATCAATATATTAGCATTAACATTGCCATTACCATTAACATTATCCATCAGCCATATTTCTCTCCTTTTTTTTATTATAACATAATGAGAAATGACTAAATCTTAAGATTTTCTTAAGCTTACTTATTTTTATATTTCTTATAATCTTTCGCTAAAAGTACCTCTCCAACAAGATCTAAAGTAATACCAATTAACGCTAAAATAATACCTATAGTTAAACTTGCAAGTTTTATATTTTGCATTTCTAATAAAAAGAAAGCAATTAAAACGATTCCTAACCCTAATATTGAGATAACACTCCCTAAAAATATTAACTTAGAACTTAAAGTTTTCTCTTCACGACATTTTCTTCTAAATCTTTTCTTAATCATAAATACCCCTCACTTCTTATGTTTTAATTTTATCCCAAAGATATATCTAAGTCAATCATTTAAGAATCATTAAACTGCTCACTATTAACTTTCTCAATACAAGTAATTAAGTCTTCTATTTTTACTTTCTCTTTTTTATAATAACAATCTATTAAGTATTTAATATCTTCTAAAATCAAAGCTATCTTCTGATAAGAACTTTCATCTTCTCCCTTTTTCCAACTACTTTCTGCATATCCTTCATAACAGATATTATCTGTAACCGCAAATTCATTTTTATCTTTATTAAAAGGTAAGATAAAAGCATTATAAATATTCTTAACTTTAATATTATTATATTTACTACTATTAATCGCTATATTATCACCATAAGTTATTTGTTTCTGAATTGAATCGATACTAGGTAAATCTTTTATATCATTAGTAATACCATATTTATAATACTTAGCATCTAAAATATAGATTTTATTATTTTTATTATCTTTCAAAATAGTATCTGGTCTAAGCTTAGAACTATCTTTCACTTTACCTTTATGTAAAAGATACCAATATGCTTCTGGAAAATAATCATTTATCTTAATATTTTTAGTACCAAATACCCCATTAACTAGTCTTTCCCATACATATTCATATTTATAAGTACCATAAGATGCAATCTTTAAAGAATCTTTATCATAAGATGTATCAATTATTCTTTTCATATTTATCAAAAGCTGTTTCTTTCTATCGTTATAAGTCCTAGCTAATTCTTTATTAATAATATCTAAATAGTATCTTTTATTATATTTTATCTGTTCCTCTTTCAAACTACAAACTGGTATCTTAATCTTACCAAAAAGAAAACCAATATATTTATAACTAATTTTGACGCAATAAGTATTTAACTCTGTAATAATATTATTCTTATAGGTATTAGTTTCATAGTAAGGATTAATAAAAATAGGATTATCATCTACATAATAAGGAGTTGAAGCTAAAGTTCTTTTCCAATTAATTTTTCCATGTCCACTTTGCGTATATTTTTTTTCAATTTCTTGATATAAGCCATTAGTTAAGTAATCACTAATCATCCATAAAAAGGAATTAAAAGGCATTTCTTCTCTATCACCAATATCAAAACCAAAATCTGTCTTTGTATTATCATAACTTTTAACTAAGGCAATACTTTTTAAAAGTAATAAAATATCACTTTTAAGTTCCATATTATTATTACGATCAATATTATAACCAAGTGGTAAGTAAATATATATTTTATCTTTCTTATATCTTAAGCCAACAAACCCATCACTAACCGTAGTACTTTTAAATTCTACTTGTTCTAAATCATTATTCATTAGTTTCTCCAGTTTTTCTTACAACATCATCAAATAAGCCTGTAAATATTGTCAAATAGTTCTTATCATAAGAATCTAATAATTCATCATAAGAATCAATATCCTCAAACCATTCTTCTTTATTTATTTTTGCTATATCATCAAAGATATAAACTAAAACTTTATTAAAAAATTGCCTTTTATCTTTAAGTTCATTAATTGTAACTGAGTATACTCCTAACTGTTTATCTTCTCCATTAACACCAAATCTATTAGTAAGAATTTTTTTATTAATTCTTGTAACAAATTCACCCCATGTAATATTAGTAAAACCATTAAATGGAATCACAGTATTTTTTAACTTTTGATTATATTTATATCCTAAAGCTGTTTTATCACTTTCAAAAACATTAGGAATATATTCTCTTGTCCATCTTCTTTGAAAAGCAGTATCAAGCGTAAAGACATTCTGATCACTCGTATTCATTGTCGCTACAATCCATAAATTTGAAGGTATAACAATATTATTAAGGATAATACCTTTTTCTTCTAAATAATCACTAATAAAATTATTAAAAATTGAATAACAACTAGTCCCATCATCAGCACGATCTAAAAGTTGAAAGACCTCTCCAAAGATACTAGAAGCATTACCACGATTAATCTCTTCAATTATTAAACACACTTTTTCTTTTTTATGAAGCAAAGCATAAAGTAAAGCCTCTGTAAAAGCTCCCGCATGAAATTTATAGACTACTTTACCATTTTCAAGTTTAGGTATAATTTGTCCTATAAAATCACTATTAGTATATTCTGGATAAAAAGTTGTTCTAATTATATGGTAGTCATCTTTATTAAATACTTGATTTACTTTATAACTCTTTCCACATCCTGGAACTCCATAATAGATTTTGTTAAAACCACCTGTAAGTCGTTCTTTATCATCAACTATATATTCTACTTTAAAGTTATTAAAGTCTCTTTTTAATGCATGACCAATATTTTTATAAAGAGAATTATCTTCCTTAATTAATTTATCAGCAGTACTTAAAACATCTTCCCCATTATATAAGCCCTTATTATGTTCATCTAAAAGACTAAAGTAATCTAAGACTTTAGAGGCAAACGCTCCTGTTTGTGAATATTCACTTTCAAAGTAATCTTTTTCAATCTCTAAAACATTCTTCCCTGCAAATAAATACTGTTCTAACACAAAAGTAATAAACTCATTATCAAAAGGTAATCTTTCTATCTTTTCTCCTCTTCTTAGTACTGGTAACTTAAAATCCATTTTAACACCTACTTTCTTATCATTAAATCTTTAAGTTCATTTTTTACATAAGCATAATCAAAACTCTCTAAATATGCATTATTTTTCTTTCTAATCGTTCTGCTCCCATTTACATTTACAGAAATCATTTCTATATCTTTAATTTTATTATCATAAATATTTAACTCTCTAGATATTCGTGGTTGTTCATTAATAAAACTTAAAACATTCATTAAATATTCTGTATTTTGCAAAGCCCACTGCTGATCAATTTTACCTTTTACACTAGGATTTTCTCTATATAATATTTTATGTATTTTATCTAAATAGCCTTTTTTATCAGCAAGTGTATTATTTTCGCAAAACTTTTTATATAACTCCAAAGTCCCAGAATTTTTCATCGTAAAATATACTAAAACATATAAGAAGATATAAGCATTTTCCATTCTTTCACAAATATAATTAATCGTTTCATAATCTAGAATTTTATATGCTCCATGATTTCTGCTAGAAAGTACCCCTGCATAAATTAGAACGTGAAAAAAGTCACTATAATAATTTCCAATATCACTATTATCTGCATCTTTATTGAAGACATCAGCTATATAAAGTTTAAATAAGTCTTTAAACTTAGTATGATAATATATACCATCAATACTATAATCTCTTACAAACTTAGTTAAGAAATACACTGTATCATAAGCATATGACTTATCAGAAAGAAATTTTCCATTCTTAAAGCTGACACTTTCATATTTCTTAATCAGTCTTTCTACCATTCTTACACCTCACTGCCCCAATATAATAAATTGAATTTTTATCTATATTTATCGTAAACTTAGATTTATTCTTAACAATAGCATAATACTCTCTGAACTCATCTGTAGCATATATGCTTAAATCAATCTTGTCAATACTAAGTTTATTATTTTTAGGAATAAGAATAGCGATAGAACCATTTACAAGCACATCAGGTGGCATTAAGGTAGCTCGTGTATTATAAGTAAAGTTAGGCATTAATATAGTTTTAGAATTTATATATTTACTAACAGTAAACTCATCTATATCATCAATATATTTATCATACCCCTTAATATGAACAATAGTCCCATCATCTAAAATATTTTTTGATCTAAGAACCCAATACTTACCTTTTTCTTTTAAGTATTTATTCGTAATCTGTCTATCTCTAAAGAAATCAAAGACATCTAATTCTAATTTCTTTATATAATTATCAAAAAATTCATTCCGATAGATAAGCCACATTTTATCATGATATATATATTTTTGAGGTACAATTCTCTTTTCCTTATCACGAACATTTTCAATATAGATAGTATCTTTTTTTTCTGTTGTAAAATGTATTACCAATATTTCAATAAAAACACTTTTAAAAGCATTAACTCCATAATCTATTATTGTATTTATATTATAATACTCATATTTTTTTCTTAAAGAATTAAACTCTGGAGTCATAATAAATATTTTAGGTAAAACCATAATAATATTATTAGACTTTCTATACATCTTTTCTAAAAATAAGCCAAAGATATTATTACATTCATAGTCTATTTTATCTTTATATTTTTTTCTATCTAAAGTTGTTAATTTAAAGAATGGGGGATTCCCTATTATATAGTCATAATCTCTTTCAAAGTTAAAATCAATAAAATCTGTATTATAGGTATTAATAATAATTTTATTCTTATCAAAGTTATACTTTTCTAACTCCCGCAAAGTATCATCTAAAACCTCTTTATTAACATCAACAATATCTAAATAAAGCATCTCTGTTTGATCAAATTTATTTATTATTGGAATAATAAAGTTACCTCCCCCTACAGAAGGTTCAAGGATATGAAGTTCTTTTTTATTATAATTATCTATTCCTTTCAAACAGTCATAAACTACTGATTGTGGTGTATAAAAGCTTCCACTTTTACGAGCTTCTGTTGTTGTATTTTTATTTTCGTTAATATATGATTTTATATAAATATTACTTTTTCTCTTAGTATTATTATTGATATAATCAGCAAAATCTAACATTTCCTTAATATTTTTAGCAATCTTAAACATTATCTTAGTAGGAACCGCTTCTCCAATACATCTTCTTATATTTAATTCATTTTTCTTTAAGAATGACATTCTCTCTTTTTTATTTTTTATTATAGTTACATCTTCACTAGCCCATTTAAAACTATCTGGAATACTCATAACCCGCATTAATTCTCTTATTGATAAGACTCTATCATCTTGAGGATGAATTGTATCCATCGCTGCTAATTGATCATTTCTAGTTGCCACACAAGCACAAGGCTTATCCCAGTAAAGTCTGCGGTATTTATTCCCTAAATGACCTGATTTTTGTAATACTTTTTCCCCATTAACTAACTTATATGGTTTTTTATCTAGAGGATTATCAAAAGCTGACTCTCCTTCTTTTAAATCATGAATCCACTCTCGCATATAAGAATCATATTCTCTAAAAGAGTGATAAATATCATCAGGTGCAAAGTCATTTGGATTATTTAAACTTACTAAATCACCAATCGCTTCTTTCAAGGTAATTTGGGCTTCTTTAAGAGGAAATAAATTTAACGGTGACATATAATCTTGATCTTTTCTTGTCCCTATAACTAAGGTTCTAGGTCTACTAGAAGGAACTCCATAGTCTTTAAAATTAATAACTTTATATTCAATATTATATAGGGAAGAAAGATTTTCTTTAATCGCTTCCCCAATAGGTTTATCAAGGTTATCTATATCTGTACATATTGTTTTCATAAAAGCTCTAACATTTTCAAACACAAAAACTTTCGGTTTTATTTCTTTAATTATCTTTATTGCTTCAATAACAAGACTATTTCTTTTTTGTTCATTATTCTTTTTATAATTAGCTGAAGACA
Source organism: uncultured Bacilli bacterium (assembly GCA_944331915.1). Lineage (GTDB taxonomy): Bacteria > Bacillota_I > Bacilli_A > RF39 > UBA660 > Onthousia. Next base: position 20,008 of record CALVIR010000014.1, read on the forward strand.
TTCCTTGACAAGGTGGTGTTGCTACAATTACATCAACATCTTCCAAGTTTTCTTTATCTTGCCATAACTTAATTTCATGAAATATTTGTTCTTTAATCTCTTCTTTCGTAATATCTCCACAAATATAGCCACTTTCATATTTACATTTATGATTATATTTTTGAATATCAAGTCTATTTTTTAATAATTCACTTGTCGCAATACAAGCAAAGTCATTTTCTTTAAAACCATAGCAACCGACACCAGCGCTGCTAAATAAACTAATGTATGTTCTCATCGGCACCCTCCTAATAAAAAGATATATCCCTTTTATATATCTTTATTTTATAACATTATTTTTAATTTTAACAGTCTATTTTTCGCATATTTTCCCACAAGATAGATTATAACTAATATCAATTAATGTCATTATTTCTTGATCAGTCAAGGCATCATCTAAAATTATACTTACCCAATTTTTCTTGTTAAAGTGATATCCTGGATAGATATTTTTCTTTTTTAAGTATTCATCAACTAAATCATCTAACTTTACATTTACTATTTCAATCTCTCCCTTTTCTAAAGGAATAATTTTACTTTTATCAACATTCATAATTATAGCAAACCATTTATTACTATTATTATTTCTAAAAACACCATAATTAGGAAATTTCTCCCATAAAAATTCTGGTCTAACCTTATATTTTTCATTAATTTCTTTAACAATTCTATTACTCTTTTCAAAAAGAAAATATTTTTCATCAAAACAGTTATTAGCAATATCTATTAAAATAGTTTTATACTCGTTCTTTACTCTATTAACAAAGTCTCCTTCAATATTTTCTAATCTAAAATTAGTATATTGATCATCTGTTTCTAAATCATATATTTCTCCACTAACTTTACCTTCTTTACTTATAACAATATCTACTCTAAAGCTACCATCCATAATTTTTTTAGAGTATTTATATTGATTATCTTCTAAGATAAAACCAAAATTTACTATTTTTTCTAAATTTAACTGTCTTTTCTTAAATATTTCTTCTTCCATTTTTACCTCTAATTATATTTAAAAGACATTACAATGATTATCCATCATAATGTCAGTAATTTATTTTATTTTATACACATAGTTTTCTTTCCTTGGCTTTGCTTCTATATCATCCATCTCAGGATAACCAATAATACAATTACCTATTCCTTCATAGTCTCCTGTAATTCCTAGTGATTTTAAAAGTCCCTTACCTTCTTCAGTTTCAAATTCTTCTTTCGCTCTATGAATCCAACAACTACCTAATCCTAAAGACTTAGCTGCTAACATCATATTTTCCATCACTAAACTACCGTCATAGATATATGTAGGAATACTTTTATCTGCTAATACCACAAGCACAACTGGTGCTCCATAAAATGGATCTGTAACTCCACCTGCTATTTTCGCATTAATAGAAGCAAGCTTATCTCTAATTTCTTTATTGGTAATAGCAATAATAATTGGTGATTGCGCACCTCTTCCACTTGGGGCATATGTTCCTGACCTCACTATTTCATCAATTAACTCTTCTCTAACCATATCACTTTTATATTTTCTTACACTTCTTCTTTCTAAAATAGTCTTAATTACATCATTCATATTTATCTCTCCATTCTCATCTATTTCTTCCAAAATTGCGTATTGCCAAGAAAATAATTGGTACCAAAATTACTAAGGATACATAACTTTCTTCACTTATACATATATAACACCACAAAATCAAAAATGAAAAAGCATATATCTTTAATACAATTTTATATATTTTATTAAAAATTGTCACTAATCTATAATTGCCATTTTTTAGAAAAATAAGTTTAAGCAAATCTAAGATATTACAGATTAAAAGTGGTATTAAAACTATCTTCCAAAAAGAATATTGTATATTTATAACAGCACTTAATATAAAAAGTATTGCAACAAAATTAAAAATAACATTTCTATAATATTTATCTTGCATAATTTTTTAACCATTTACTCAATAACAAATTCTACTGAGAAAAACCTTTCTTCTTTATATTATCACTTAAATCTGTAATAACAATGGTCATTCCTGTTCTAGTTAATGTGTCTTCTTTAACTGTCATTGATACTCCTTCTATCTTATTAAACTAATCTTTATCTTTTATCATTACTTTACTACCACATCAAGTATAACTTATTAAAGGTATTTTAACAAGTAATTATCACCCTACTGTATGAACATTTTCCTGACTTGTCTTTGCAAAAGACCAACTAATCATATCACCAGTTCTAAAAGTTGCTTTTAAAGTTCCACTATCTCCCTGTCCCATCTTAATATAGTAAGTATCTCCATCTTTTTCAATCCTATCAACATCACTAAGGAATGTTATCTCATCGGGTAAATTACTATCTCTATATCTTACCTCATTCCAAGTTTTACCACCTGATACTGTTGAATAGACAAGAGGAAAATTAGCTTCAAGTGTGTCTCTTAAAACTAAAACTCCTACCAATTCATCATACATACAAAAGTCATATACAACATGTGAGGTACCATTTAAAGGTAAAGGAATTTCTTCCCAAGAACTACCACCATCATAAGTAAAGTATAATTTCTTAATTTCTCCACTCCCCATAGTCCAATCAGTTCCTAATAAAACATAACCAAAGTTTTGGGAGGTAAAGCCAACTACTCTTCTTGTAATTTCTTTTCCTAATGTCTCAGCACTTGTCATAAATTTATGTTCACTCCAAGTCTTACCATTATCATTAGAAATCTTTAACACTGGTTCTTCCCCATAGAAATAAGCGATTGGAATAAGTTCATTAGTAGACAAAAACCAGCTATTCTCTTTAAGGGATAAACTCCCATAAAAATCTAACGTCTCCTCTAACTCTTCTTCCGTTATATCAGTATCAATATAAGTTTTACCATAATCCCTTGTAAATTGTAACTTACCATTATTTATATAATAATCTGTTTCCATCATATAATTAGGATTAACAGGAGTATCTTCAAAAGTTGAATCAAATACATACAAATATTGTTGTCCTGTCGCAATACTACTACCATCATTTAATCTAATAACAAAGAATACCCCCGAATCACTTTCTCCACCTAAACCTTTATTATAGTCTTCTTTAGTTAAGACAGTTATTTCTTTATTATCTCTAGCATCAAAAATTGGCGTTCCCCATTCTAAAGTCGTATTAGGTCGATAAGAAATATAATAATTACTTAAACCGCTAACTTTAATTTGTTCTCTAAGAGGTATTTTCTTAATCTTCTCACTAATATTAGCAATATTATTATTTTTAGAGTAAGTCTCAACTAAAAGTGTCTTTTCATCTTCTTTCGCTGTATATGAATAGATTAAGTTTTTATCATCATAAGTATAACTACCTCGTCCCACATATTCCCTATTATTATCAAAGTAATTAACTGTTAAGGTAAAGTTTTCTAATTTTCCCCTTTTACTTACCTCAATCTCCATATAAGAAACATTATAATCATCAGTTGCCTTCTCTGACTTTTCCACGATATTTTGTAACTCCTCAAGGCCTTTTTCTTCTAATAGATAATTACTCATCTTATAATCATTATCACCTATTTTAATAGTACTTGGATGATATTTGATATAATCAAAAATAATGAAGAATGCTATTAATACTACAGTACCTAATATTAATAAAGCAATTAAAATTAACTGTCTTTTCTGCTCCCTTTTTATTACTGGTCTTTCTTCTTTCTGCTTCTTATTTTCTCTTTCTCCATGTAAAATCTCTTCTACTTTAACATCAAGTTCTGATGCTAACTTTTCAAGCACCGTAATATCAGGTAAACTTAAACCTCGTTCCCACTTACTTACAGCTTTATCCGTAACAAATAATTTTTCTGCTAACTCTATCTGTGTCAATCCTTTCTCTTTTCGAAGAAAGCTAATAAATTCACCTATTTTTTTATTATTCATAATCTCCCTCGCTTTTAATTAATTATAGCAAGAGAACTTTCTTTTAACAATCTACTGTTAGTTTAATAACTAAACTGTTAGTCTATTCACACATTCCACCATTTTCTTCAAAATAAGCTGCAATCTTTTCTCCACTAGTTTCTATATCAGTAAAATCAACAATCTCTTTTAAATCAGATATCATTTCTTCTGAACACTCCTTACAATCTAAACTTTTATCATCAATAATTTTAATTTCATACCCCTTATCATTAAGTGAACAAGTTACTGTTGCCATATTATGAACCTCTGTTACTTGTTTCTTAGGAAAAGCGGTAAAGAAGATAACTGCCAAAATTATAAAGATAAAATATAAGATTATTAATATTCCCATTATTTTAAGAATCTTAATAATTATTCCTGCTAATTTCTCGGTATTAGATACTTTTTCCACGATAATTTCTTTAATATCATTATCTAATAGATCATCAATACTTACATTTAAGACTTTAGATAGTTGTTTTAACTGTGTCGGATTAGGTGACGTTTCTCCTAGTTCCCAATTTGATATTGTCTGTCTTGTTACATTAATCTTTTCTGCTAATTGTTCTTGTGAAAGATGTTTTTCCTTTCTTAATTTAAAAATATTATTTCCTAAATTCATTTCTTTTCTCCTTTCATAAACCATTATAAGACATAAATATTTAATATATCTACCAAACATCTTTAGAAATTACGCCAAGTTTTTTAACATTTGCTATTTAACACTTAATTATACTAATTATATCATCAATAAATATCTTCGTATAATCAGTTAAGATAATATAGTTGTATACTTTATCTATTTTCTTTATATTACCAGTTATTTTTTTATAACATCCCCCACTTTTCTTCTTATCTTTAATGAAATAAGTAATCACTACTTGAGGTTTAGTTTTAATCATTTTATCTATAAGTAAAAGCTCTCTATTTATAATCTCTTTTTCTTCTTCACTTAACTCTATCTTCTCATCCGTTAATCTAGCAGTTTCTCTAATTTTTTCTGCATAAGTAGTTAAAGCACTAAAAGGAGCAAATTGAAAAGAGCGATTATAAAGAGACATTTGTGGCCTTTTACAAGATACATAGTGAGGTAAATTTATAATATGGTCATATTTATTCATGATGACCTCCTATTTGCTGATTTCTCATTATTGTTGTTCCCCATTCTTCTAAATTCATACCTTTTAAAATCATATTCTTTCCAAACCTTTCTTTTATCTCTAATAAAGCTCCTTGTAACTTTCTCTCCTCCTTTTCTTTTTTCAGATTATCTTCTATCTTTTGATTTTGTTCTAAAGTGCTAGAAAACAAATTAAACTGTTTATATTTTATTTTGTTATCACTTTCTTCTACTTTAACTAAATTAGTAGCACTAATATTTATCCTTCTTATTAGTAAATTAGGATTTACTATTTTATCATATAACGTACTTATCGCTTCTACAATCATCTTACAAGCTGATGTTTCCTCCTCTAAATTAATTGTCCCATGAGCATGCATTGGTATTTTACGTCCATAATAATCCGTTGTTACTTTAAAAGTATTTTTCCCTTTAGTATCTATATTAGAAATATCATAACCAACTGTTAATACTAACTTACTCGTTACTACTTTTTTAGCCACTAAATCAAGCGCTAACAAATCTGCCATTTCTCTAACTATTAACTTAGCTTTTTCATAATCATAAGGTGATGTAAGCACTTGCCCCGAACTAATACTCTTAGAACTAGGTCGATAAGATTTTATCATTTCTATCGTACATGGTTCATAACCCCAAGCATGATCTATTAAAAGTTCGGCATTAATTCCAAAAAGCTTATATAGTAAATCTTCATTTTTTAATGAGCATTCTGCTAAATCACCCATCGTATATATACCATATTTCTCTAAACTTTTAGCAATACCCTTTCCAACTCTCCAAATATCCGTAATAGGTTGATGCTCCCAAATCTCTTCGCGATAAGTTTTTTCATTAAGTTCGGCAATTCTTACCCCATATTCATTGGCTTGTTGCTTCTTTGCAACTACATCCATGGCAACTTTAGCTAAAAAAAGATTAGTCCCAATACCAGCGGTTGCGGTTATTCCCGTACTATCATAAACATTTTTTATTATCTTCGTAACAAGTTCTTTGGAAGACATTTGATAATATTTTAAGTATGAGGTAATATCTGCAAAAACCTCATCAATAGAATACACAAAGATATCAATAGCTGAAAGATATTTTAAATATATGTTATAAATCTTCGTAGAATAATCAATATAATGAGCCATTCTTGGAGGAGCAATAATAAAATCTAAGGCCTTTGTTTTATCCTTCTTTAACACCTCATCATCTACTGATTTACCACTAAAAGGCCGATAATTATTCGCTTTTCTTCTCTCCTTATTAATCTCTTTTACTTTTTCTATAACCTCAAATAATCTTGCTCTTCCTCCAATTCCATATTGTTTTAAGGAAGGACTTACCGCTAAGCAAATTGTTTTCTCTGTCCTTGTTTGATCAGCTACCACTAAATTAGTCTTCAAAGGATCTAAATTACGCTCTACACACTCTACTGATGCATAAAAACTTTTCAAATCAATACATATATACACCCGCTCCATTTCTTTATCACCAAGATAATTTTATCACGAACAAAAGTTCTTGTTAAGAGTTAAAATACAATTGGCAAAAATTAACAGAAAAAGACAAATTGTAAAAATTCATCTTCTCATTATTCTCTTATAAAATTAAGCTTATACATTTTTTATAAAACCACTGTTTTAAATTTTGAAAAAAGCACTATTTTAACCGTTTGCAAATAAATTAATACTAATTTTTGAAAGTCATTAATAAGGTTACTATCTTTAATCATTTCAACATTTTTACTTTCCTTCGTATTTCATTTTATCATTTTGCTTATGAACATTTTTCCAATTCTTTATTTGCTCTAGCCTTTGTTTAAAACGAGCCTCATTACCTTGAATACCGGGATTATAATAAGTTTTACCAAGTAATGATGGTGGTAAACAGTCCATCGTCGTTAATTTATCTTTACTATCATGAGCATATTGATATCCCTTACCATAATCAAGATCAGCCATTAATTTAGTAGGAGCATTTCTAATAACTAACGGTACTGGTTCTGCTAACATTTTCTTAGCGTCACTACTAGCTTTAGAATAAGCAACATAACAAGCATTAGACTTTGGTGCTAAAGACATATAAATAACCGCTTCTGCTAAATGAACATTACATTCTGGCATTCCAATAAAATGACAAGCTTGATAAACATTAATCGCTACATTTAAAGCATTAGTATCAGCAAGTCCTATATCTTCAGAAGCAAATCTAACAATTCTTCTCGCAACATAAAGAGGATCTTCCCCAGCTTCTAACATTCTTGCAAGCCAATAAACCGCCGCATCGGGATCACTATTACGCATTGATTTATGAAGAGCAGAAATTATATTGTAATGTTCATCACCATTTTTATCGTATAATAAGTTTTTCTTCGTCAAGCATTCTTCAATAATATCTTTAGTTACTTTTATTACTCCCTCTTCATCTATATCTGCATTAGTAATTATCATATCTAATGTAGTTAAGGCTGCTCTAGCATCACCATTAGCAAAGTCAGCAATTAAATGTAACTCATCTTCCCCAATAACAATTTTTTCCTTTCCAAAACCTCTATCATCAGTAAGTGCTCTTTTTAGTAATATTAAAATATCTTCACTAGATAATTCTTTTAACACAAATACTCTACATCTAGAAAGTAACGCGTTATTTATTTCAAAAGAAGGATTCTCTGTTGTTGCTCCAATCAAAACAATAGACCCTTTTTCTACATATGGAAGAAAAGCATCTTGTTGTGCTTTATTAAACCGATGTATTTCATCGACAAAAACAATCGTTTTTACTCCTAATTTCTTATTAGCATCAGCTTCTTCCATTACCTTTTTTATTTCTTTTATTCCTGCGGTAACAGCCGAAAAATTAATAAATTCTGATTTTGTTTCACTAGCAATAATTCGTGCTAAAGTTGTTTTCCCTACCCCAGGAGGCCCCCAAAAGATCATAGATGAAACATGATCACTTTCAATAATTTTTCTTAGTAGTTTATTTTCTCCTAGCAAATGCGTTTGCCCTACAAATTCACTTAATTTAGTTGGTCTCATTCTTGATGCTAAAGGCTCATTCATTGGTATTTCAAATAATGATGCTTGTTCCATTTTATCACCTCATTTTTCAAAAAGTTATTTGTAACAATTAAATTATATCACTAAATAGCAAAAGAACTACTTATTATTTTAGTTATAAGTAGTTCACTAAGTTGAAAGAAAATATTTTTAAATAGCATCAAATATCCTCTTGAATTTGCTCCAAACCAATTTTATCAGTTTCTTTTATTGAAACAATGCTACTATTATTAAATATTGATAAGATATTATCTTCTGGTTTTCTATTTTGCTTTAAAGTAAATTCATAACTTTTTCCCTCTTCAATCTCAGGACATAAAGCTTTTTCTACTTTAATAGTTTGAACCTCTTCCCCTTGAAATTGTCTTATAGTTAAATACATATAGTCTGTATCATTACTCTCTGCAACATTTAAAATTTCATAAGTTCTAATAAAAGTTTTTAAATCTTCACTCTCTTGATTATCATTTTCATTCACAAATTTTTCGCTCTTCACAAATTTAATTAAATCTGAATCAACAATAGTGTCTTTAAAACGCTCTTGTTCCTCTTCACTATTATCTAATAATCCAACAACTACAACCTTATTTTCTTCATCAACATAGTTAAAAACATAATTTTCATAGTCACTAGTTCCATTAGTTTGAAAATACGCAATAATTTCATTATTAACACTTTCTAAATCTTCTTCTGTTGCTACTTTCTTACTATTACCACATCCTGTTACACCAATTAATAAACTTGCACATAACAAACCTAAAAATATTCTTTTCATATTAAATCCTCCATCTTACTAAACTACCATTATTACTCTTCTAATTAATTATATCATCAAATAGAAAAAAATGTAAATTGAGCAAAAGAAAAGACGGAGTCTAAATTTATCGGAAAATAAAAAAGATGAAAGAACTCGTGGTATAATATACCTATAAATAACCATA
>CALVIR010000015.1 GCA_944331915.1 uncultured Bacilli bacterium
AATGCAACACTTTTCATTTGAACGTTTAACTGCAACTATTATTAATTTTTAGGTTGCATTTACTTTTTCAGTTCAGTAACTAATTATAAGTATGTCAATAATGTCAAAATAACTAGAAAAGTTATATAACAAGATGTATAATGATATAGAAAGAGGGTAGGTTTTATGGAATTAGATAACTTAAATAAAGAACAAAAAGAAGCAGTCTTATATAATGAAGGACCTCTTTTAATATTAGCAGGTGCGGGTTCAGGCAAGACTAAAGTCTTAACAACTAAAATAGCTTACTTAATTGAAGAATTAAATGTGTTACCCTACGAAATATTAGCGATAACCTTTACTAATAAAGCCGCTTTAGAAATGAAAGAACGTGTCTACAATATGATAGGTTCTAAAGCTAAAGAAATACAAATTTCAACCTTTCATTCCTTTGGCCTTAAAATACTTAGAGAAAATTATGAAAAGTTAGATTATCAAAACAACTTTGTTATTATGGATAGTGATGATTCTCTAACTATTGTCAAAAAAATCTTGAAAAGCCTCAACTATGATCCTAAGATTTACAATCCTAAAGCGATAAGAAATAAAATAAGTAACTGTAAAAATGAATTATTAACACCCAAAGACTATGAAAAATACGTTGCAGGAGATTATGAGAAAGTTGTTAACGAAGTCTATTACAAATATGAGGAGAAATTAAAACAAAATAATGCTGTTGACTTCGATGATCTTCTCTTACTACCAATAAAATTATTTCGTAAATATCCTCGTGTTTTAGAATTATATCAAAATCGCTATAGATATATTTTAATAGATGAGTATCAAGATACAAACGAAGCTCAATATATCTTATCAAAAATGATCAGTGCTAAATATCAAAATATTTGTGTTGTTGGTGATGCTGATCAAGCTATATACGGATTTAGAGGTGCTAACTATAAAAATATTTTAAACTTTGAAAAAGATTATCCGAAAGCTTTGAGTATTAAACTTGAACAAAATTATCGTTCTACTAAAAATATTCTTGCCGCTGCTAATTGTGTTATTAGAAATAATGAACAAAGAAAATCAAAAAATCTTTGGTCTACTAAAGAAGAAGGCGAAAAGATTACATATTATCGAGCTTATGATGAAAGAGATGAAGCTCATTATGTTTCTAAAACGATAAAAAAAATGTTGAATGACAACTATGATGCTAGTGAGATTGCGGTTTTATATCGAACTAATGCCCAATCAAGAGTTATTGAAGAAGAACTTTTAAAAGATAATATTCCTTACCGAATTGTTGGTGGTTTTAGTTTCTATCAGAGAAAAGAAATCAAAGACTTACTTGCTTATCTGAAATTAATCTATAATCCCAAAGACGATATAAGTTTTTTAAGAGTTATTAATACCCCTAAACGAGGTATTGGCCTTAAAAGTATTGAAGCCTTAACTACTAAAGCTGATCACGAAAATACTAGTCTTTTTGAAGCAATAACAGATGGTAAAGAAGAAAAATTTAAAGACTTAATTATATCTTTACAAAAAATATCTGAGTCTGTTACATTAACAGAATTAATTGATAAAGTTTTAGATGCTACAGGAATGAAAGCTGAACTAGTCAGTGAAAAGACTCTTGAAAGTGAAATAAGATTAGAAAACCTTGAAGAATTTAAATCTATTACTAAAGCCTTTGAAGAACGAGAAGGACTTGTCTCTCTTGAAGATTTCCTTTATGAGGTAAGTCTTGTCAATGATAAAGATGAATATAAAGATAGTCGTAATAAAGTTAGTTTAATGACTATTCATTCCGTTAAAGGTCTAGAATATAATACTGTCTTTGTTGTTGGTCTAGAAGAAGGAATATTCCCACATTTAAATTCCCTTATGAGTAGTAGTGAAACAGAAGAAGAAAGAAGACTTTGTTATGTTGCTATTACAAGAGCGAAAGAAAAACTATATCTTTTAAATGCCAGACGTCGTGTCCTATTTGGTAAAGAAGGAATAAATCCTCCAAGCAGATTTTTAGGAGAAATTGATCAAGACTTACTAGAAACTAATACCAAAGAAGAACAAGTGCCTAAGAAAATTGATAAAGAAAGTCTTATTAGAACTGAAGATGTTGATTATCAAGTAGGAGACTATGTTGTTCATGAAAACTTTGGTACTGGTAAAGTCTTAGAGGTAACTAATTCTCTTGTTACGGTTGCTTTTAAACATCCTTATGGTATTAAAAAACTAATGAAAAATCATAAAAGCCTAGCAAAAGTATAGATAAAAGGAGTATAAAATTATGGAAGAAAAATTAATAGCAGGGTATCATTTAATTATGAATTTAAACCCTGACACTCATCATCTTAACGGTTCTTTTATTAAATATGATTATAATGGAACCATCACTGATATAAAAGAAGCTTCAGCTTCAACCTTAAATTATTTAAAAACGGTTATACCAACTAGTAAAGATCAACTTAAAAGTTTTAACACAAGACTAGTTATAACTGGTGATATCAATAAATATAGGCGCTATGAATATAGAGCTTCCCTTGAGAAAGAAACATTTACAGGACCTTATTGTGAATCAGTTGGTTATAGTCCTTTAATTACTGCTACTGCTACAGATTTAGAAGCCGCATTAATGAATCTAGAAGAACAATATTTAGCTAGTAATTATAATAAAAATCATTTTAAAGAATTATGTGACAACCTAAAAAATGGTTATGTCTTAGTTGCTCATCAAGGTGAAGAAAACAAATTAGAAAGTGCCCTTATTTATAGTGATAACTCTAATATTTATGACTTTAAAAATGTAAATTCTCTTGTTACCCCTATTATGGAAAACTATGAGAACTTAAAAGAAGAAATAACATCATCAAGTGAACCTCTTAACTTACGAGTTTATTACTCAACTGCTGTTAAAGAGTATCTTGCCTTCTTAACGAAAATAAATGAAGCTTCTAAAGATAATTCACTAGATTGGGAAACTCTTTATATGAGTAAAGCTAAGGAATTATCAACTACTTTAAGGATGATGGATACAAGTATAAAAGAAAATAAAACAAAAGGAAAGGAATTAAAAAAATGGAAAAGACATTATTAGTTATGGCTGCTGGTATGGGCAGTAGATTTGGTGGGCTAAAACAAATTGAACCTATGGGACCTCATGGCGAATTTTTAATCGATTATTCTATCTATGATGCTAAAGAAGCAGGTTTTACGAAAGTAGTTTTCATTATTAAAGAAGAAAACTATCAAACTTTTAAAGAAACAATTGGCAAAAGAGTAGAACCATATATAAAAACAGAATATGTTTTTCAAAATCTAGATAACATACCTGAAGATTATCAAACTCTTTTGAAAGATCGTATTAAACCTTTAGGTACTGCTCATGCTATTCTTTGTGCTAAAGATAAAATAAACGAACCTTTCGTTATTATCAATGCTGATGATTTTTATGGAAGAGATGCTTATTTTAAAGCCTCTTCATACCTTGATAATATCGCTTCTAATCATTATGGCCTTATCGCTTATCGTTTGGGTAACACTCTAACACCTAATGGTTCTGCTAAAAGAGGAATCTGTAAAGTAAATGAAGACAATGTTCTTAATGCTTTAATTGAAAGTAGTGTTACACGAGTTGGCGATAAAGTTGAAGTAAAACCTCTAGATGGTAGTTCTATGTTTACAACAAGCCTAGATACAACTGTCTCTATGAATTTCTTATTATTTACACCTAGCCTTTTTAATATCTTAGAAGAAAAACTTATTACCTTCTTAGAAGAAAATAAAAATGACTTATCAAGTTGTGAATTCTTAATTCCTATTGTTTTAAATGACTGTTTAAATGAGAAACTAGTTACCGTTGATGTCATTGAAACTACTGCTACTTGGTATGGTATAACATATAAAGAAGATAAAGATGATGTTGTTAAAGCCTTAGCTTCTTTAACTAAAGAAGGGGTATACAAAGAAAATCTTTGGGGTGATTTTAATGACTAAAGAGAAAACCCTTTTAATCATGGCTGCTGGTATGGGTAGTAGGTTTGGTGGGTTAAAACAGATTGAACCAATGGGACCACATGGCGAATTTTTAATCGATTATGCTATCTTCGATGCTGTTATTGCAGGCTTTACAAAAGTAGTCTTTGTAATCAAAGAAGAAAACTATCAAACTTTTAAAGAAACAATTGGGAAAAGAGTAGAACCTCATATTAAAACTGAATATGCTTTTCAAGATACCTCTTTTATTCCTAAAAAATATTTAGCCTACTTAAAACATAGAACTAAACCTCTAGGAACTGCTTATGCTATTCTTTGTGCTAAAGATAAAATAAATGGGCCTTTCGCCGTTATCAATGCCGATGACTTTTATGGAAGAGATGCTTATCTTAAAGCTTATGACTATTTAGATCACATTATCTATAATCACTATGGTATTGTTGGTTACAAAGTAGCGAATACTCTAACAACTAATGGGGTTGTTAAAAGAGGTGTTTGTGAGGTAAATAACAACCAATTACTTAAAATAACAGAAAGTAAAGTAACTCTAAAACATCACAAAATCATCGCTCAACCTCTAACTAGTGAAAAAGTAATAGAAATAGATAAAGATACAATTGTAAGTATGAATTTACTGCTATTTACTCCAGATATCTTTTCTATACTTGAAGAAGAATTAAATTTCTTCCTCGTTAAAAATCAATTTGATTTAAATACCGTAGAATATCAAATTCCTGATATTTTAGATATGTGTTTAAGAAGAAATATTAAAACTATCGATATCATCGAAACAGATGCTACTTGGTATGGTGTAACTTATAAAGAAGATAAAGATGAGGTTAAAACTGCTTTAACCAATCTTACCATGATGGGAGTTTATCCACAGATATTGTGGAAAAAATAATTATTAAGGAGGCGTACTTGTGGATAATAATATAACTAAAGAAAGAATGAATGAATTAATCAAAATAATTGAAGAAGCAAACTATAATTATCATGTTCTAGATAATCCAACCATAACTGACCAAGAATATGATGCTTACTATAGAGAACTTGAAACAATTGAAAACCTTCATCCAGATTGGGTTTTAGATACTTCACCAACTAAAAAAGTAGGAGGTACTGTTCTTGATTCTTTTCAAAAAGTAGAACATAAAATACCCATGCTTTCTTTAGGAGATGTTTTTAATGAAGAAGAAATTCTTGCCTTTTTAAATCGTATTGAAAATACTGGTCTTCACCCTAAATATGTTTGTGAATTAAAAATAGATGGCTTATCTGTTTCTCTTCGCTATGAAAAAGGAGTTTTAACGACGGCTGCAACTCGTGGTAATGGGGTTATAGGAGAAGATATAACTCATAATGTTAAAACAATAAAAAGTATCCCTTTAAAATTAAAAGAACCTCTTGATATTGAGGTGCGTGGGGAAATATATATGAGTAAGAAAACTTTAGAATCTCTTAATAAAGAACGTCTTGCTAAAGGTGAAAAACCATTCCAAAATCCTCGAAATGCGGCTGCTGGATCAATTAGACAGTTAGACTCTAAAATCGCTGCTAAAAGGAACTTAGATGCCTTTTTATACCATCTTCCTAATCCTTTAGATTATGGTTTGCAAACTCATCATGAAGCTTTAGAGTTCTTAAAGAAAATTGGTTTTAAAACTAATCCTAATAATAAAGTTGTTAATAATATCGATGAGGTTATGGACTATATTCATGAAAAAGCAGAACTAAGAGACAGCTTACCTTATGAAATAGATGGTATTGTTATTAAAGTAGATTCTATTAACGACCAACAAACCTTAGGTTATACTGCAAGAACTCCAAGATGGGCAATCGCTTATAAATTCCCTGCTTTAGAGGTTTTAACCAAACTACAAGATATAATCTTTACCGTTGGAAGAACTGGTCAAATAACTCCTAATGCTATCTTAGATCCTGTTCTTTTAATGGGTTCAACTATAAGAAGAGCTACTCTTCATAATGAAGATTATGTTAAAGAAAAAGATTTAAGAATTAAAGATACTGTCTCAATAAGAAAAGCAGGTGATGTTATTCCAGAGGTTGTAGAAGCTAAAAAAGAACGCCGTACTGGAGAAGAAATCCCTTTTAAGATGATAACCTCTTGTCCTATTTGCCATACACCTTTAGTAAAACCAAAAGACCAAGTTGATTATTATTGTCCTAATACCGCATGTCCTGCTAGACAAGTAGAAGGTTTTATCCACTTTGTTTCCCGTCCTGCTATGAACATCGATGGCCTTGGTGATCGTATTATGGAAGACTTATACAACTTTAAATTTATAAAAAATATTCCTGATATTTATAGGTTAGGAACTAAAAAAGATGATTTAATTAAATTAGAAGGCTATGGTGAAAAGTCAGTTACTAACTTATTAACTGCGATTGAAAATAGTAAACAAAACTCCCTAGAACGTTTACTCTTTGGTTTAGGAATCAAAAATGTTGGTAAAGAAAAAGCCAAAATCTTAGCTCGTATCTATCATAATATGGATAACTTAATTAAAGCTACTTATGATGATTTAGTTAAAATCAAAGATATTGGTCCTATCATTGCCGAAAATATCGTTACCTATTTCTCTCAAGATAGTAACATTAAACTTATTGAAGAGTTAAAAGAACTAGGTCTAAATATGAATTATGAAGGAGAAGCTCTAGCTTTAAATAGTGAATTTCAAGATAAGAATTTTGTTCTTACAGGAACTTTAATGAAACTAACAAGAGATGAGGCTAAAGCCTTAATTGAAAAAGCTGGTGGTAAAACTACTGAATCAGTCTCTTCTAAAACATCTATAGTTATCGTTGGGGATAAACCAGGTAGTAAATATGAAAAAGCCAAAGCCTTAAATATTCCTATCTGGAGTGAGGATGAATTCCTTGAAAAAATAAATAGTTAGGGAGCTTTATATGCAAACAGAAGAAACAAATAAAAGTATTAGTGTTAAAGCCGAAAAAAGAATTAAATTAATTGCTACTATTATCATGGCTATTATCATCATAGTAGGTCTTCTAGTAACTACAGATATAATACTAGTAAAAAAAGCTAATATTGGTCCTTTTTTCGCTATTAGAACTAAAGTCTATAACGATGGTGGTACCAAAGAATACTATGGTCTTTTCTATAAAGTAATAAAATATCACCAAGAAATAGGTCGCCGTGATACTGTTATTGGTTCCTATAGTCTAAAATATGACACTACACCAACTAATTATACTGTTGAAACTTTATCGTATGCTCTTAATAATAGTAATCAAAGTTATATCGGAGATTTTATCAGATTAACTGGAACTATTGATACAATAGATCTTGAAAATAATACTTTCTCTTTAACTTATAAAGATAATATAAAAGGAAAATATGATTTAACCATTAATGCTCATGTCATTAGTGATAATCTTAATCAGTTAAATGAAAATGCTCCTGTTAGTCTAATTGGTACAATTTCTTCTTATGATTTTACAAAGAAAGAACTAACAATTTCAAATGTCTTTGCCGAATAAGACATTTTTTTCTTGCTTTTCATCAGAAAAACTAGTAGTATAGTGAATTACCGGAGGATTTATGAATGAAATATAACAATAACCATTTTCACTCACTAGTTTTTTCTGATAAAGAGCGATTAAAGCTAATTGAAAAACACCATATCACCTATACTAAACTCGAGGAACTCTTAAGTCTTCTAGATGAATTTAGTATAAAAGATTTAAATACTTATTTAAAAGAAAACTCTTATTTGTTTAAAGCTGACATCTATTATTTAGCGAAAAAAATATCTACTACTTTTAATAAAGAGCAAGATTATAAGCGGACAATCAATATCTTAACTAAAACGAAATATGGTATAATAAAAAAGAAAAGAGGGATATAATGATTTATTTTGATAACAGTGCAACTACGAAAGTCTCAAAAGAGGTTTTAGATAGTTTTGTTAAAACTAATGACCAATTTTTTGCTAATCCCAATTCTCTTCATAAATTAGGGTTAGAAAGTAAAAAAATCATGCAAGCTGCTATAGATCAAGTAGCAGCACTTCTAAATGTTAAACCTCAAGAGATTATCTTTACAAGTAGTAGTAGTGAATCTAATAATCTTGCTATTAAAGGAGTTTTAGACTTTTATCCGAAACGTCATCGCCTCATCTTAACGACTATATTAGAACACCCATCTATTAGTACGACTTTAGAAAATGAGAATGTCGAAATAGTATATTTAAAACTAGACCAAGATTATCATGTTGACTTAGAAGATTTAAAAGAAAAATTAAAATTAGATCCTATCTTAGTAACTATAAATCATGTTAATAGTGAATTAGGTGTTATTCAAGATATAAGTCAAATAGGTAAAATTATTAAAGAAAATAGTAAAGCTATCTTTCATGTTGATGGGACACAAAGCTTAACAAAAATCCCTGTTAATTTAACAAATGTTGATCTTTTCAGTGCTACTGCTCATAAATTTAATGGCCTTAAAGGAATTGCTATTTTAGTAAAAAAAGAAAAAATCGGTTTAACACCTCTAATATCTGGTGGTGCGTCTCAAACCATTTATCGTGCCGGAACACCTGCTGTTCCTTTAATTGTTTCTTTCGCTAAAGCCTTACGTCTTGCCTTAGCAACAGAGCAAGAAGCATACAATAAGATAAAAATAATTAATAACTATTTAAGACAAGAATTATCAACAATAATGAATATTACAATAAACTCTCCTACTGATGCTTCGCCTTATATTTTAAATTTTAGTGTTAAAGGTATTAAACCTGAGACATTTATCCATAAATTGGAAGCTAAAGATGTAATCTTATCAACTAAAACTGCTTGTTCAGCGAAAGAAGATTATTCTAAAACTATATACCAATTAACAAATAATAAAGAACTAAGTAAAACTTCAGTTCGTCTTTCTTTAGGAAAAGATAATACTCTTGAAGAAGCAAAAGAATTTATAAAAATATTAAGAAAGGAAATACTATAATGGAAAAGGTAATATTAATTAAATATGGTGAACTAACTACCAAAAAAGGTAATCGTAATTTTTTTGTTAAAACTCTAACTAATAATATTGAAAATAAATTAAAAGAGTTTCCTATTAAAATCGAAAAAGATAACTCAAGAATGTATATCCACTATGAAGATTCATTTGAAACTACTATCATTAACAGTATTCACCAAATCTTTGGTATCCATTCTTATCATATCGCTTATGTAACTAAAAGTGATTTAGAATCCATAAAACAAGATCTAATTAGCACATTACAAGAACAAACCTTTTCAACATTTAAGATTGAGGTCAAAAGAAGTGATAAATCATTTCCTAAAACCAGTCTGGAACTAGCTCCTATCTTTGGTAGTGTTGTTTTAAAAAATAAAGAAAATATTAAAGTTGATGTAAATAATCCTGATACTATTATTCACATTGAAATTAGAAAAGAACACACTTACATTTATTATAACGCTTACAAGGGTTTAGGAGGATATCCAATGGGCATTCAAGGCAAAGGACTTTTAATGCTAAGTGGTGGTATTGATTCTCCTGTCGCTGGATTTCTTGCCATGAAACGTGGTATAAAAATAGAAGCAGTTTATTTTGAAGCTATACCTCATACTAGTTTAGAAGCAAGAGAAAAAGTAATTACTTTAGTTAAAAAATTAGAAAAGTATACAACTGATATTAAACTTCATATTGTACCTTTTACTAAAATTCAAGAAGAAATCTACAAAAATGTTTCTCCTAATTATGTCATTACAATTATGCGTAGAATGATGTATCGAATTATGGCAAGTTTATGTCAAAAACAAAAAGCTAAAGTTTTAATTAATGGTGAATCTATTGGTCAAGTAGCAAGTCAAACTTTAAGTAGTATGTATGTTATTAATAATGTTACTACCATTCCTGTAATTAGACCTGTCGCTTGTCTTGATAAACTAGAAATTATTGATCTTGCTAAAAAGATTGATACTTATGAAACTAGTATTTTACCATATGAAGATTGTTGTACTGTCTTTGTTCCTAAACATCCTATTATTAATCCAACGTTAGAAGAAACTCTAAAAGAAGAAGCTAAAATTCCTAATTATCAAGAAATTTTAGATGAAACTATTGCAAATACTTTCGTTTTAAAAACTAAAGAAAATGCTAAAGATTCTTACCAAGATTTATTATAGGTAAAAATTACCAATAAAAAATATGTATTAAATTTCAAAAAATTCACATTCTACTAGTGTAGGAGGTGAAACAAATGAACAACAATATGAACACAGGTTCAATGAAAATGAGAGTTCCTGGTGCTAAACAAGCTATCGATAAAATGAAATATGAAATAGCTAATGAATTCGGTGTTAATTTAGGACCAGATGCTACAAGTCGTGCTAACGGTTCAGTTGGTGGTGAAATCACTAGACGTTTAGTACAAAACGGATTAAATCAAGTTAGTGGAAGTTATACTAATAAATAAGTGATATAACTTACTCGATAGGCTAAAAAGCCTATCTTTTTTTTGCCCTTTGAGTTATAATAAACGAAAAAAAGAGGTGAAGCTATGGCTAATAAAAAATATACAGAAGAACAAGTAAAAGAAGCTTTAGAATTATATAAGAAAAATCATGAGGAAGCTAAATATGTTCCTGCTAGAACAACTATAACTTTAAGTAATGGTGCTATAGTAAATTTGGGTAATTTATTAAATAGTATAAAGAGCGGAAATACTGAAATATCTGGAGAATTAAGAGAATATATTATGGGGTTATTTCCCAATCAATTTGAAAATAATAGAAAAACTTATAATGAAGAACAGATAAAAGAAGCTTTAACTATATACAAAAATGAGCATCAAGAAAGTACTTATATTCCAAGAAAGGCAGTTGTAACCTTAAAAGATGGTACTAAAATAAATTTGGGCAATTGGGGATATATTATAAAACGTGGGAATATTAACATATCAGCGGATTTAAGTTCATATATTCTATCCTTATTTCCTAACCAACTAAAAAATAATGCTAGAGTTTATAAAGAAGAACAACTAAAAGAAGCTTTACTCATTTATAAAAATGAACACCAGGAAAGTACTTACATTCCTCAAAAAACAGTTGTAACCTTAAAAGACGGAACTAATATACGCTTAGGAACCTGGGGAAATAACATTAAAAGTGAAGGATATAATATTTCAGAAGATTTAAAAGAATTTGTTATATCATTATATCCCAAACATTTTAAAAACAATAAAGTTTATACTGATGAGAATTTAATGGAAATTCCAAATAGCAAAGAGGAAGAACCTTTAGATACATATGAAGAAGAAATTATGCAAAAGAAACGACATCTAACTATTGACAAAGTCTTAAAAAAATTCAACCTTAATATTGATGAACTGAATTTCTATCTTGAGAAAATTAGAATAAATAAAGAAATAGACATTTCTAAACCAATAGATTATCGTGGTAAAACCTTACGTTCTTATTGTTTAGAACAAGGATATAATTATGATATTGTAAAAAAAGCTATTCGTCTTTATAAATTTTGTAGACATGATACATTTGACCAACTAATAAATCGTGTTCTAATTACATCTAAACAAGATGAAAATACTCCCTCAACTTGGATATATGAAAAATATGGCAATTTAATTGGTCAAGTTCTAATCTATCTTGGTTTAGATAGTAATGCAATTTTAAAAAATATGAGTCAAAATGTTATTTCTTTAGAAGAAGCGATCCGTCATGATATCTTTTTAAAAGAAAAAAAGAATACCGTTACTACCTGGTTAGAAGAACCATTTAATTATTTCATAGCAAGAATTGATAATAATAAAAGTAAAGAAGAAAACGAGCAAGATTTAGTAATTTACTTTTCTGATTTTGTAAAAAAATATAATTTAACTCAAGTAGAGTCTAAAGTCCTACAGAATAGTATTACAAGATATATCAACGTTATGAGAGAGTATCAAATCGTTGATGTAGGACTAGAAACTAAAGAAGGAAAAAAAATTAAGAAAATTACTAAATATAATTTAAATACTGAAGAAATAGAAGAAAGTTTCTTTGTTCCTTTAGCATTTGATCAAGGTGTATTATTAGGTCGTCAAAGTGAGTTATATAAAAGACGTCAACTATTAAGACAATACATTATCGATTGGGACTATTTTACTGATGAAGAAAAAGATGCTTTACAAAGTACGTTTACTAAAGAAGAACTTTACTACATCAATAGCTCGAGGGAAAAGATTAATGAAACTGTAAAAGTTTTAAGAAAAAAATAAATTTACATATAAAAGTAAAGTAAGAGTAGTAAGGATAAAGTATATTTAGAAGGGAAAAACAAAAAACATTTTTATTTTTCTTTTTTTTTGCATTTTTATAGTATTGTTAATAAATAGTTACTAGCAATAATAAAATAATGTCTATAAATTGGTATATAAAAATAATGGTTTTAAAAAGTTGAAACATTATTTTAAAGTTAAACATATCTATTTAGAAAAACTTTTGAATATGAAAAGTAACATTATACATTAAAAATATGAAACGACTTATTAAATTAAACTACGAAAAGAGAAATTAAAAAATAATTTTAAAAAATGCTATTTTTTAAAATTGCGATATAGTTTGTGCTGAAATTTTTATTTTCTATGGGTGAATTTTAAAAATTAACTTTAAAAATAGGGATTAATTTAAAAAATTCTCTTTTTGCATTGATTTTTAGACTATGCTATAAGTATTGCAGAAAGGAGGAATTCAATGATGAAATACCAACATTTAGTACACTATTAATAGAGATAACTGCAAAGTTATACTTAAAGATGAACATTTCAAATAGTTCTATAAAGATTATAAATATATCTTTTAAATTATAAAGGTATAAAGTATAGTGGAAACAATAAGTATGAAACTTAATCCATGTTAATGTTGATTCTTATTAAAAGATGGAAGAAATAGTAAGTAAATTAGAAGGAGGAAAAATAATATATGGGAAGATATTTAAGTTGTGCTATTGCTACATCAATAAAAGTTGGAAAAAAAGATAATAAACCTTTTGAAAAAGGAGAATTAGATAAATTAAAATATTCAATAAAAAGATTATTCAACTATGACTTATATAATGTAGAAGAAAATGAGGACCTCATTAGTTTGGAAATAAAAAAAGATGTCTTTGATAATAATATTCATGAATTATGTGTAGAACTAAATAATTCATTCTATCAATCAGCATTTCTTCTTTATGAAGACGACTACTTAAATAAGCCTAAGGAAGAGTGGCCTATTACCTTAATAGAAACAAAAGATGATGAAGAAGAAAAACATAATAATGAAAAGTATATGGTAAAACTATCAGAAAATTCTTATGATAATGATCCTGTTTGTCGAGACTTAAGTTGGTTTGGTTTTTCTC
The DNA here is from genome assembly GCA_944331915.1 of uncultured Bacilli bacterium. GTDB lineage: Bacteria > Bacillota_I > Bacilli_A > RF39 > UBA660 > Onthousia. The sequence continues at coordinate 13,382 of CALVIR010000015.1, forward strand.
CATTATTAAGAAGAGATATAAAGGAATGGAGCGATTATTTTTTTGATATTGAAGGAATAGATTTGTTTCTAAATATTAGCAAAATATCTAGTGAGGATGAAACAGAATTAATATGTTTACTAAACTGGTTTAAAAGGGATTACTTTAAGAATAAATTAAATGGTGGTCTTATATTTCGTATAACCGAATAAAAAAACTTTTGTCTCTTTCCTGCTATTATTATATAATAAGTAAAAGGAGAGATGATTTATGCTATTATTGGCTGTTAATTCAGGCAGCAGCACTTTGAAATTTAGACTTTATGAAATGCCTAGTGAAAAAGTTATTACGAAAGGAAGCTTTGAACGTATTGGGGGAGAAGATAGTGACTATACAATCAGAATAAATGGTGAAAAGGTCTATCAAAAAGCAAGTATTAAAAATCATCAAGAAGCAGTTAACACTTTGTTAAATTTACTTGTTGAAAAAGGAATTGTTAAAACCTTAGATGATATTGAAGCTGTAGGACATAGAGTTGTTCATGGGGGAGTTTTATATTCTCACTCTGTTTTAATTACCCCTCGGGTTATCGAAGAAATAGATAAAATTAAAGACTTAGCCCCTTTACATAATCCTGCCGCTTTAGTTGGTATTAAAGCCTTTATGGAAGCGATACCTTGTGCTAAAATGGTCGCTTGCTTTGATACGGCTTTTCACCAAACTATTCAAGAGAAAGACTTTTTATATCCTGTTCCTTATGAATGGTATGTTAAATATAATGTCCGTAAATATGGCTTTCATGGCCTTTCACATCAATATATCACAAGTAGAATGCATGATATCTTAGGTTATGACGGTAATTTAATCATCTGTCATATCGGTAACGGTGCAAGTATTTCTGCTGTTAGTGCTGGCAAATGTATTGATACCTCTATGGGCTTTACTCCTAATGCTGGTATTATGATGGGAACTCGTTCTGGTGATATTGACTATAGTATTATTGGCTACATCATGAAAAAAACTGGTCTTACTTATGAAGAAATCGATAATATCTTAAACAAAAAAAGTGGTCTTCAAGGTATAGCAGGTATGAGTGATTTAAGAGATATTGATAGAGCCTTTGAAGCCAAAGAAAATAAAGTGATACTTGCTATTGATATGTATACAGAACGTATCGCTGAATATATCGCTAAATACTTTATTAAGCTTGGTAAAGTAGATGCTATTATCTTTACCGCTGGTGGTGGTGAAAATGATCCTATTATCAGAAAAGAAGTTCTAACTAAACTAAAACCATTAGGTGTAGAACTTGATGAAAAACTAAATGAAGAAACTATTGTTAGAAAAGATAAAGAAGGTCTAATTACTACTAGCAACTCTGCCATTCCAAGTTATGTTTTAGCAACCGATGAAGAACTTGTTATTGCCAAAGATACTTATAACCTTACTAAAAATTCTTAACAAAACTAAAACCCCGTTTTTCTAAATAGAGACGAGGTTTTTCGTTTAAAATATCTTCTGCTTTGAAAAAACAGCAATCTATAGTATAATACTATTGATTGAAGAAAGAAGGAATAAAATGAAAATAATTGCAATTAATGCTGGAAGTAGTTCCCTAAAATTTACACTTTTTAATATGGATAATAAAAGTGTAATTGCTAATGGGCTCTTTGAACGTATTGGCATTGAAGGTAGTAATTATACCATTAAATACAATGGTGAAAAAATAAAAGAAGAAATAACTTTAAATGATCACGTTGATGCGGTTAAGATTCTTCTTGATAAATTAGTAAGTCTTAATATTATTAACTCTTTAGATGAAATTGATGGTGTTGGACATCGTCTTGTTCATGGTAAAGACAAATATAAAGAATCATGTCTTATCACTAATGAAGTTATTGAAGATTTAATCGCATTTAAAGACTTTGCACCTTTACATAATCCTGCTAATGTCTTGGGGATAAAAGCTTTCAAAGAGGTTCTACCAAATGTACCAATGGTTGGAGTATTTGATACGGCCTTTCACCAAACTATGAACGAAGAAGCTTATCTTTATCCTGTACCTTATAGCTGGTATAAAGAACATGGTGTTCGTAAATATGGTTTTCATGGTACCTCACATCGCTATATTGCTAAAACAATTAGTGAGGTTCTAAATAATGACCATTTAAAAATAATCAGTTGTCACGTTGGTAATGGTGGTTCCATTACGGCTATAAAAGATGGTAAATGTGTTGATACCTCAATGGGCTTTACTCCTTTAGCAGGTATTATGATGGGAACTCGTTCTGGTGATATTGATCCATCTATCATTACTTACATTATGGAACAAGAAGGTCTTAATGCGAAAGAGGTTATAGATATTTTAAATAAAAAATCTGGCTTACTTGGTTTAAGTGAAATAAGTAGTGATATGCGTGATGTTATTGCTAAAATGGAAGAAGGTAATGAGCAAGCTAAATTAGCTTTTGATAAATATGCGCGTACTGTAACTAACTATATCGCTTCCTACTATGTTCTCTTAGATAAAGCTGATGTTATTTGCTTTACTGCTGGTCTTGGTGAAAACAGTGTTCCCTTCAGAAAGAAAGTTTGTGAAAATTTAAGGGCTTTAGGAATTAAAATCGATGACAATGCTAATCAAGTTATGGGCGAATTAAAAAAGATAAGTGCCGATGACTCTAGTTGCCTTGTTTATGTTGTTCCAACTGATGAAGAGTTAATGATTGCTTTAGATACGATGAAATTAATTCGTTAGAATGGATGATATAATGTTTAAAAAAATATATAAAGAAATAAAGAAATACGATACTATAGTTATTGCTCGTCATATTGGGGTTGATCCCGATGCTTTAGCAAGTCAATTAGCTTTAAAAGAAGCGATAAAACTATCATTTCCCAAGAAACAAGTATATGCCGTTGGTAATGGTTCTACCAAATTTTCATATCTTGGAAAACTAGATAAAACAGAAGACTTTTCTGATTTTCTTCTTATCGTATTAGATACTCCAGATAAGAAAAGAATTGATTTTAAAGACTTTGTAAATGCTAAATCAGTTATTAAAATAGATCACCATCCCTTTATTGAATCTTTTGGTGGTTTAGAATATATCGATGATAAAGCTAGTAGTACTTGTGAAATCTTAATGGAATTTCTTCTTCGAACTAAATTAAAATGTAACGATGAAATTGCTAGACTTTTATATTGTGGTCTTGTCTCTGATTCTAATCGTTTCCTTTTTGATAGTTCTACTGCTAAAACCTTTTACTTAGTTAGTTCCTATCTAAACAGTTATCAAGTCAAAATATCTGATATATATAAAAAACTCTATCTTCGTCCCTTAAAAGAAATAAGACTTGAAGGATATATATCTTTAAATATGAAAGTTACCGAAAATGGTGTTGGTTATATCATTTTAACAGATGATATCATCGCTAAATTCAAAGCAGATAGTGCTTCTGCTGGTAACTTAGTAAATAATTTTAATTTTATTGACGAAATTATTGTCTGGATTATTGTAACCGAAGATACCAAAAACAATAATGTTAGAGTTAATATTAGGAGTAGGGGACCAGAAATAAATAAAATCGCTGAAAAATACAATGGTGGTGGTCATGCCTTTGCTAGTGGAGCTCGTCTTTCTTCTTTAGACGAAGCTGAAAGTCTTATTAATGATATTGATATTGCCACAGAAGAGTATTTAAGGAGAAATGAAAATGAAAATAACAAGTGCTGAATTAAAAATAATTGCTACTAGAAGAAGCCAATATCCTACTAATTTGCTTAGTGAATTTTTATTAGTAGGGCGTAGTAATGTTGGCAAAAGCAGTTTTATTAATACAATATTAAATCGTAAAAACTTAGCTAGAATCTCTAGTCATCCTGGTAAAACTCAAACTTTAAACTTTTATCTTGTTAATGATGACTTTTACTTAATTGATGTTCCTGGCTATGGATATGCTGAGGTGAATAAAAAAACCAAAGCTAAATTTGGCTTAATGATTGAAGAATACTTAGAAACAAGAAAAGAATTAAAAAGAGTTTTTATGTTAGTAGATTTTCGTCATAAACCTACTGAAGATGATATCTTGATGTATAACTTTTTAAAGTACTACAACTTAAAAGTTACCATCGTTGCTACTAAAGCTGACAAGATTGGTACTAGTAAAAGAGAAAAGTGTAAAAAACAGATTACCGATACTTTAGATCTTGTTGTAGGTGATGACATAGTAATTTTTTCAAGTGTTACTAAAGAAGGTAGAGAAGAGATACTAAAAAAAATAGAGGACTTAGTCGTTGACACGATTTAAGTCCTTTTACATACCTTATAATAGGTGCTGTTTATGAAGTTAATTAAAGAAAAAGAAGATTTATTCTACCTGGTTATTCCTCTAAATCTAATCAAAAAAAACAAAGAAATAACTGTTAGTGAAATTAAAAACTTATTTTTAAAATATAACGATAAGTATCATTTTTTAGAACCAGGTTTCTATGATGTTAATATTTATCCTCATAAATTACTAGGAACTATTTTAAGTATTGAATTAATTGATCGTTTTGATTTTACAAGTGAGGTTGATTTAAAAGTAAGTATTAAAGATCATCTAAAACTCTATTTGCAATTAGATGATTCAATAGACTTTGCTTTTAAAGATTCTAAAGTTGATTTAGACACTGTATCATATCATACTTTTCTAACTCTTATTGAACATGGTGAATTAACTATAAAATAGTTCTCATTTAGAGAACTATTGCAATCATATTACTAGAACCTTTATTAACAACCTTTGATAATGTTTGTTGTAATTTATATCTAATATTATCAGGCATAGAATTTATTTTTGCTTGAATACCTTCTTGAACAATATTATCTAAGCTTCTTCCAAATATTTCACTTTTCCATATTTCCCCAGGATTATTTTCATAATCTCGCATTAAGTAATCAATCAATTCTTTACTTTGAACCTCACTACCAATTATTGGTTCAAAAGTTGAATTAACATCTACTCTAATCATATGAATGGAAGGAGCGACAGCTTTAAGCTTAACACCATACCTAGGACCTTGTTTAATTATCTCTGGACTTTCTAATTTCATATCAGCAAGAGTTGGCGTTGCTACACCATAACCAGTTTGTTTAACCATCTTTAAAGCATATTTAATCTGATCATATTCACTCTTAGCTTCTTCATAATCTTGGAATAAAGAAAGTAATCCTGCTTTACTAGTAACATCAATCTTAATAATATCTTTTAAAACATTATTATATAAACTACTAGGTGCTTCTAAATTAATTGTCACAATACCTGTTGCTGGATTAACCTCAGCAAGATAAGCTTTTTCTATATTTTCACAATCTCTAAAATGTTCAGTAATTTTCTCAATATCTCTTAACTTATCTACCTCCATAACACTTTCTCTAATCGCTTCAATATAATCTTTTTTAATTTTATTATTACTATTTAATATAGCAATCCATTCTGGCATATTTACTTTAACCTCTAAGACAGGAAATTCATATAGTGCTTCTCTTAAGATTGTGGTCATTTCCCTTTCATTCATTTGATCAACATTTATTGGTAACACAGGGACATCATAATTTTCATTAATAGATTCGGCTAATCTAACTGTTTCTGGTAATGTTGGATGCGTTGTATTTAAAATTACAATAAAAGGTTTACCAATCGCTTTTAACTCTTCAATAACTCGCTCTTCAGCATCTTGATAGTCACTACGATTAAATTCTCCAATAGAGCCATCAGTTGTTACAACTATTCCAATAGTTGAATGATCTTTTATAACTTTTTCTGTTCCAATTTCCGCTGCTTCACTAAATGGTATTTCTTCATCATACCAAGGAGTCTTTACCATTCTTGGTCCATTTTCATCACTTGCTCCCAAAGCATTAGGAGTTACATAACCAACACAATCAACAAGTCTAATATTACAACTAAAATCATCAATATTAACTTTAGCTGCTTGATTAGGAATAAACTTAGGTTCTGTGGTCATTATTGTTTTCCCAGCAGCACACTGTGGTATCTCATCTAAAGTTCTTTTCTTCTCATACTCATCTTCAATATAAGGCACTACCAAAGTCTCTACCATTCTTTTAATAAAAGTACTTTTTCCTGTTCTTACTGCCCCAACTACACCAAGATAAATATCACCTCCACTTCTAAGTGCTATATTTTTAATAATTTCCGTTTTATCCATAACCATCACCTTTTCTTTTGTTCTAATTAAACATATTCTAAAAAAAATAAAATATGAAAGAAAGGATGATTTTTTTGCCTAATTTTCTAAGTTACATCAAAAATTGCTCTCAAAGCTTCTTTGATTTACCTTTAACTGAGGTAGACAGTCTTATTCTCTCATCCCTTGCTTATCTTCATTTTAATGATCTTAAACCCAATAATAAAATAAAAGATTTACCATCTAAACCATTAACAAATTACATAAAAGGAAATCATCAAAATAATCTGGCTCTATTAGAAGCCGTTACTAAAAGTAGCAGGTATCAAGAAATTGAAATCATTTCGCAAGTCGAAGATACCAATAAAGAAGAAGAAAAACAATTTTCTGCTTTAACCTTTCTTCTTCCAGATAATAAGATGTATCTAGCCTTTAGAGGTACAGATGCTACTTTAATTGGTTGGGAAGAAGACTTTAATATGGCTTTTCTCCTTCCAATCCCTTCCCAACAAGAAGCTTTAACATATACTGAAGAAATAACAAGACTATATCCTTGGAAATTCTATTTAGGTGGTCACTCTAAAGGTGGTAATCTAGCAGTATATGCTGCTAGTCTTCTTAATAAATCAACAGAAAAACGCCTAATTAAAGTCTATTCCCATGATGGCCCTGGCTTTTTAAAAGAATTTTTATATAGTTCTAATTATCTAACTATTACTTCTAAAATTGCAAAAACTGTCCCTGCCGCTTCAATAATAGGTATGTTATTAACCTCAAATGAAAAATGTACTATTATAAAAAGTAGTAATCAAGGTCTTTTAGAACATGACCAATTTTCTTGGGAAATAGAGAATAATGCTTTTATAAAATTAAAAAAATTAGATGATGGTACTGTTTATACAAATAAAGTCATAAATGATTGGATTAATAGTTTATCTAAAGAAGAAAGGAATATTTTTATAGATACGTTGTTTAAAGTGTTAAATTCTACTAACTTAACAACTTTAGACGAATTAGCTTCCTCCTGGTATTTGAAATTACCCATCATGATAAAAACAATTTACACCCTTGATTGTAAACATAAAAAGTATTTAGTTAAAACTTTTAAAGCTTTAATTATTACTTTCCTTAAGAATTTAAGATGCTTAAAATGATTAAACTTTACACTTTTTAAAACTTATAACTTACATTTTAACAGCTACAGTTTAACATTCCACGATAAATTTTAAAACTTATCTTACGCTCTTGACAAATATATGGCATAAGGTTAAAATCAAAGCGAATAAGAATTAAAGAATAAATAAAAAATAGTTAATATAAGTGAGTTTTTCACTTACAAAAACTATTATACGAGGAGTGAATTATTATGGCTAAGAAGAAAAGTAAAAATATAACTACAAAAATAGATGTTGTAACGTTAGTATTTGGAATTTTAATGGGACTTTTAGCTCTTCCAATTATTAGTTTGTTTCCAGCTAAAGGTAATCTATCATTTTTTCAATATATGGGCTATTTATTTATCTATTGTATAGTAGTAAGACTATCAATTTACTTTTTTCAAAAAGCATTAATAAAAAAGGTAGGTATAAATTACCATGGTGATGATATAGACAAACGTTTTTTTAGCAATGTTTTATATACTATTACTTTGCTACTTGTCTTAACTTTAATTATTCACTTTGCCAATGATGATGGTTGGATTAGCTCTATCTTAGCTGGAGTTTTACTAACAGTACCGGCATTTATTGTTAATATTATGGCACATGGTGAAGCAAGTAATGACTCTAAAGAAATTAATAGTAGGGCAGTGAATAAAGAAAAGACTAAATCCTCTAATAGTTTATTTAGCGATTATTCTCGTTCTGGCAATTTTGGTAATCAAAACTATTACCATAAAGATGGAACTTTAAAAGGTTTTGCTAAAATAGATAATTTTGGTAACACTGTATACTATGATAAAAATGGTTCGCAAAATAAAGATATTGCATATTCTAAGAAAGGCAACTCTGGAGAGACAATTTACTATAAAAAAGATGGAACTATTAGTGATGATGTTGCTTATTCTAAAAAAGGTAATTTTGGTGAGACTATCTATTACCGTAAAGATGGAACAATTAAAGGTACATCAAGAAAAAGTAATTTAGGCAATGAAATTTATCAAAAAAAATAGGGATAAACTCAAGGATTATCCTTATTTTACTTTAAAACATGCTATCAACATTATCAGGAACTTCATCCTTAATTATCGTCTTAATGATTTTATCTTTTTTCTCATTGCTTATTTCTTTTCCTGTCATATTAGCAATTTCATCAACCACCTCACTTAAGACTTTTTCATCTTTCATATTTCCATTTTGTAATTTATTAGCTAAAGATAGAATTGTATCTTTACTAACATTAGTTTTTTGTTCTACTTTTTTAAAAAAACTATCACCAAACATAGAAAAACCTCCTACTTCTATAGTATGAGGTTTTAATATTAAAGTTCCAAATTTATTTAGCGTTTATTTTCTTGTTGCGCTAATTTTTTTAAATATTTAGCTCGTCTTTTTCCAAATAAAATCGATTTTTTATTAAATTCTTCAATGCTTATTAACTTTTTCTGATATCTATCATTGAGTATTTCAAGCGCTTTATCTAAGCCTTCAATTTCCGTTTTAGGATCTTTTTGTTTAAATAACATTTTTATTCCCCGTTTCTATTCTTAAATTGTAAAATAATTGGCGTTCCTTCAAAATCGAAATTCTCTCTAATTTTATTTTCTAAATAACGTTTATAAGAAAAATGCACTAATCCTTTATCATTTACTCTAAAAGTAAATTTAGGTGGTTTAATTCCTGTTTGACTAGTAAAATAAATTTTTAATCTCTTTGCCTTATAACTAGGTGCTGGATTTAATTGGTAAGCATCAATGATTACATCATTTAAAATACTTGTTTTTATTTCTCGTTTAATATTTTCTTTTACTTTTATAACTTCAGGCATTAACGTATGAATCCTTTTCTTGGTCAACGCTGACAAAAATACAATTGGAGCATAAGTAGCAAACTGAAATTCTGCTTTTATTAATTTCTTATATTCACTAATAGTTTCTTCTTTTGCTATATCCCATTTGTTAACAACAATTATTAATCCTTTTCCTTTTTCAATCGCATATCCTGCAATATGTTTATCGTGTTCTTTAATTCCATCAGCTGCATCAATAACTAAAAGACATATATCACTTCGATCTATTGCTGCCATTGATCGAAATAAACTATATTTTTCAACATTTTCATAGATTTTACCTTTTTTTCTCATTCCAGCAGTATCTATCAATACAAACTCTTCATCATGATATTTAAAAACAGAATCTATTGAGTCCCTTGTTGTACCTGCTACATCGCTAACCACCATTCTCTCTTCATTTAAAATAGCATTAGTAAGACTACTTTTCCCCACATTAGGTCTACCGATAATAGCGATATGAACTCTTGGATCAATCTCTTCACTATCTTTTTCTTTAAAACCTTCTGTAACCTCATCCATTAGCTCAATATAGCCAGTATTATGAATAGCGCTTATAGGAATATAAGTATCAAAACCTAATTCATAAAAATCATAGATATTATCAAGACTACTTTTATTATCTACTTTATTAATCGCAACGATAATACGCTTTTTACTCTTTCTTAAAATATCACGAACTACCAAGTCATTACTAGTAATTCCTTCTTTGCCATCAACAACAAAAATAACAACATCTGCTTCGTTAATAGCAATTTCCGCTTGCATTTTAATTTCTTCGTTAAAACGCTCATTACCTAAATCAATTCCACCAGTATCAACTAAATAAAAAGGTTTATTTAAATAACTTGTTTCTTGATAAAGTCTATCTCTAGTTACTCCAGGTGTATCTTCAATAATAGCAATTCTTTCTCCAGCAATTTTATTAAATAATGTACTTTTCCCCACATTAGGTCGTCCAACTATTGCAACAATAGGTAATTTCATCATACCACCTCCTCATTTCTCATATTGTATCACACCTTTACACAATTTTAAATATAAACTATAATTAATAGAAAAGGAAATGATATTATGTTTAAAAAAGCAAAAGAGTTTAAGAAAAACTAGCTGCCTATTATAAAGAAGAGGAAAATAAGAAAGTAGCCATTTTTTATGTAACGCTGAGATTTTTAGTCATAATTTGCTTAATTAGAGAGATTTTTATGGGAAATTATCATAATGTTTTCCTTTGCGTTCTGACCTTAGTTCTTTTTATTATTCCTTTCTTTATTGAAGAAAAATTTAAAGTAAGTATTCCCAGTGTTCTAGAAATAATAATTCTCCTATTTATTTTTTCGGCTGAAATACTAGGTGAAATTCAAAACTTTTATAATATTTTTCCTAATTGGGACATGATTTTACATACTCTAAATGGTTTTCTTGCCGCTGCTATTGGTTTTTCCTTAATTGATATTTTAAATCGAACCGAAAAAATAAACTTTGAAATGAGTCCTCTTTTTGTAGCTTTAGTCTCATTTTGCTTTTCAATGACCGTCGGTGTAGTCTGGGAATTTTTTGAATATAGTGCTGATACTCTTTTTAAATCTGATATGCAAAAAGATACTATTGTAACTAGAATATCTTCCGTTAGTTTAGATGATGCAGAAGGCTTTAATCCCAAAACTATTAATGATATTTATAAAACAGTCATTTATTATGGTGATAATCAAAGTATTATTATATCTAATGGCTATTTAGATATTGGTCTAATTGATACTATTGAAGATTTACTTGTTAATTTTATTGGGGCTATTACCTTTTCAACTTTGGGATATTTCTACATTCATAAACGGGATAAATATAAAGGAATAGAACACTTTATTCCAAAAAGAAAAAAGCTTAAGGAAAGTTAAACCTTAAGCTTTTATCTAGATTTGTTCTTTTTAAGTTCGATAATATCAGTTATATCACAGTCTAAATAATTACAAAATCTCTCTAGAACAACTAAATCAATTCTTTCAAGATCTCCAGTTAAGTATCTAGTTACAACTTTATAATCAGTACCTGTGTCTTGGACAAGTTTATTTCTACTAATTTTTTTCTTATCAAGTAAATTACTGAGTTTAAAGTAGAAAGAACTTTTTCCAATTCTAACCTCAATACCATCTTTACTCATAATATCGCCCTCAAATTAATTCTAACAATAAATTTGGTTGTACGACTACTGGCTATATAACCACTAATAATATGTTCTATAAAATGTAACTTATACATAAAAAAGATCATCTTACTAAATTGTAAGATGATTCTTCTTGTCAAAAAGTAAACTAATTAGTATGATTATAAGGAAGGTGATGAAAATGAATATAACAATATTAGGAACAGGAGCTTTTGGTCTTGCCTTAGGAAATTTACTACATGATAAAAGCAAAGGAAAAATTACTCTTTGGACAACCTTTGAAGAAGAGTATTTAGAAATAACCTCCAATAATACTTATGACAAAGTTTTAACTGGTATAAAACTTGCCTCTGATTTAAAAGTAACGCTGAGTTTAACTGAAGCCTTAAAAAAGCCTGATTTAATCATCGTTGCCATTCCCTGTAATTATGTAAGAGAGGTTTTAATAAAATTAAAAGACTATCTAAATTCTAATAGCCGTGTTCTTTTAGTTTCTAAAGGTCTAGAAAAGAGTACTAATTATCTAATGCATGAAATTTACCAAGACTTGAATTTAAAAGGTCATGTTTCTTATTTAGCAGGACCTACTTTTGCTAAAGAATTAATTGTAAATAGTCGCTGTGGTCTTACTTTAGCTACCAAAGATGAAATGACTAAAAATATTGTTTTAAATCTATTTAAAGATACTAATGTTGAAATAGAAATAACAGAAGATATAATAGGGTTAGAATTGTATGGAGTTATAAAAAATATTCTTGCTATTTTAATGGGAAGTATAAATAGTAAGTATCAAAAAGATTCTACCAATGCTTATTATCTTACTAAAATTTATAATTATGCTGTCTTATTAGTCAATTCGCTAGGTGGCTCTAAAGAAACTGCTACATGTTATGGTGCCTTAGGAGATATTTTATTAACTTGTAATAGTAAAAATAGTCGTAATTACACCTATGGAACTCTTTTATATCTTAATAAAGAAGAAGCAAAAGAATATTTAGATCACTTTACGGTTGAAGGGGTAGTGGCTTTAAGCGCTTTACAAGAAAGAATAAGTAAAATAAATAACATGAATCCTAATATTATTGCAGTTTTAAAAAATATGACTAACTACTTTAATGGTAGAGATTCTTTAGATAAAGTAATAGAATTATTTTAATCAGTATGGAAGTATATTTAGAATCTATAAAAACTGCAATTCTTCTTTTTCCTTTCTTAGCTTTTTTAATAACCATTCCATATTTAATTTTTCAGTATCGTAAATATGGCTCTGTTCCTCTAATAAGAAGTGTAATTATTTATACCTTTATCTTATATCTTTTAGCAGCTTATTTCTTAGTAATTCTACCTTTACCAACTAGGGAAGCTGTTGCTACTATGGCTCCTAAAACACCACAATTAATTCCCTTTAGCTTTCTTGCAGACTTTATCGATGCTATTAAAACCAGTAACAACTTATCATTTTTTACCGCCCCAATTGTTTATACCATTCTCTTTAATCTCCTTTTAACTTTTCCTTTTGGTGTTTATTTACGTTATTATTTTAAAAAGAAATGGTATTTTGTCATTCCTGCAACTTTTGGTCTTAGTCTCTTTTTTGAACTAACTCAGTTAACTGGTCTATATGGTATTTATGATAAAGCCTATCGTCTTTTTGATGTTGATGATTTAATTATTAATACTTTAGGAGGCTTTTTAGGTTATCTTTTCACGCCTATTATTACCATTTTATTACCCAAAAGAGATAGAATAGATGAGATTTCTTACCTAAAAGGAAAAACAGTCTCTATCTATCGCCGTTTCCTTGCTTTTTTAGTTGATCTATTCTTTTTTATGATTATCTTCTTTATAACTATATTAATATCAAGAAATAATAACTATTATTTATTAGCATTTATTTTAATATTAATATATTATGTAATTATTCCGGCATTTACTAAAATGACTATTGGTAAATTAGTCGTTAAAATTAAGTTATCATCAACAGCTAAATATCCAGTTCTTGCAATCATTATAAGGCAAGCATTATTATATTTTCTAATTGTTTTTGGTCCTGTTTTCTTTATCAATTATCTAAATTATTTACCAGATTTCATCATATTATTATATTCTCTTTTCTTAATTTATAGCTATTTTACAATTTTTATAAGGTTCTTAGGCTATAAAAAGCCTCTATTTTATGAACATCTCACAAAAACAGAAAATATTAGTATGATAAGTTATACTCCAAAATCTAGTCAAAAAGAAGAAAATATGGTAAACTATACAATAAGTGAGGAGGAAGATAATGAAAGTGGAAATTAAGAAAATAATGATGCCTTCAGTTATTAGTTCAAGTTTACTTTTAATACTAGGACTTTTCTTGTTTTTTAAATCTGGAGCGACATTAATGGCCATTTCTTATTTTATTGGGGCTATCTTAATGGCAATTGGTATTATTGCTATTATACGATTTATCAGAAATAGTAATCGTGATATTTTTAACCAACTAAATATTGTTTATGGTGTTATCAGTATTCTTGCCGGCATCTTTTTAATAACAATGCCAGAAGCAATAGGTAGTGCTATCCCTATTATTGTAGGTATTATTATTATAATAAGTAGTTCTATGAAAATACAGCAGGCTTTAATTTTAAAAAATCTAGGTAGTAGGTACTTTGTTGCCTCTTTAATTACAGCCCTTATATGTTTAATTTGTGGGGTTATCATCTTATTTAATCCTTTTAAAAGTGCTGTTATTGTTACCAAAATTATTGGCTTGTTTATTGCTATTTATGCGGTACTTGATCTTATTAATACAGTTATATTAAGAAAAAGTAATAGTATAAGTGTTGAAATAAGTACTGATGTAAAAGGAAAACGTAATCGTACTAAAGAAGCTAAAGTTGTTAGAGAAATAGAAAAAGAGGATGAATAGTGTTTATATTAAGTATTAAAAGTTTTTTAGAAGACTTGGGCGATAAAATTTATGACTTAGTAGGCAACTATTCTTCATCTCCTATTTTTTGGGTTGTAACCGCTCTTTTACTGTTTTTAATTTGCTGCTGGGCTATAAATTACTTTGGCAAAAAATAAAATTATAACGTTCTCTAACTATTAAATAATAGAAAGTTAAAAGAGCATTCTTATGAGTGCTTTTTTGTTTTAAAAGTTCTGCTATTAAAAATATAAAAAATGTTATAAAATAATAATGAATATCAATGACTAAATATAGTTAGAGATCAAATAAAGCCAAAAATTAATGGAGGTGAAAAATGGAATATTTAAAAATAGGAAAAAATTATAAAATTCATAGTTACAAGCACAATGGTGATATTTATAAAGCTTGGGATGAAGCTATTCTCTTACATTATGATTTTAAAAATGGTATTTTAATTTTTGGTAATAATTGTACTACTGTTACTGAAAAAGATGGTCATACTTGGAAAACAAAAGAACCAGCCATACTATACTTTTTTTTAAATCGTTGGTTTAATATAATCGGACAATATAAGCAAAGAGGAATATACTATTATTGCAATATAGCAAGTCCCATAATTATAGAAGATAATACAATCAAGTATATTGACTATGATTTAGATTTAAAGGTATTTCCTAATGGAAGTTTTAAAATTTTAGATAAAAATGAATATAAATATCATAAGAAGAAATATGCTTATCCAGATAGTTTAGATAAGATTATAAAAAAACAATTATCTGATTTAATAAATGAGGTAAGAACTAGGGATAATTATTTTAAAGATGAGCAAATTGAAAAATGGGTTAAAATTTATTTAGAAAAAAAAGCCCAAATACCAGTTGAAAGAAAGTAAAAATATAAGTAAAATGATACTTTCAAGAAAAAAGTAAATTTTTTTTAAAAAAAGTGTTGACAGGAAAATAGAGCTCTGGTATATTAGAAAACGTCGCTTGAAATTTTAGCAAAAAAGCTTAAAAAATAAATGAAAAAAATTCAAAAAAAAGCTTGACAGTAAAAGCTAAAATTGATATAGTGAAAGAGCGTTAACCAAAAAAGAGCAATTAGCAACAATAC
>CALVIR010000016.1 GCA_944331915.1 uncultured Bacilli bacterium
AATCAAAGGTATCCTTTCTAAATTCATTCTCGACAGTATCATTATATCACTGGCCCCCAAAATTTACAACATAGCGACAAATTTTAAAAAAAGAAAAAGAGCTTGAAAACTAAATTCATCGCCCTTGAATTTTAAATATCACTAATTATAAAATAACTACTACTCTACACCTCCCCTATTTTTATTCTGTTTTAAAGTCGTCCTTACCTACAAGTTACCATAAAGTTATCACTTTAGCAAGTCCCTTTTTCATTTCTCATACTTTAAATAACTTTTAATATTTTTCTTAAGCACTCTCCTTCTTGTCTTACTAACTATTCTTCTTGATACTTTATTATTCTTAACTTTATAATTAACACCTAAAAACGTAAAACCTTCACTAATTTTATATATCCTAGTCTTATTATTAAACTCTAACAAATACTCATTTCTAATTATCTCTTCTAACCAATCTAAAACTCCTTGTAACTTACTTTTACTACTACTTAATATAATTCCATTATCCATATATCTAATATAATATTTACAACCTAATTTCTCTTTAATAAAACGATCTAAGTCATTAAGGTAAAAGATAGCTAAAAACTGTGATATGTAATTACCTATAGGTAAGCCAGTATCTTTCATCTTTCTTATAATAAGTATCCATTCCTAATTTATTTATAGTTTTATTTATATAGTCGTTATTAGTAGTATTTAATATATCTCTAATAATATTTAAGTCTTCTCTACTTAAATATTTACTTAATTTATTAAGTAAATACTTTATGATTAATATTATAAAAATACTTACTAAAATCAAACTTAAGAATATAAAAACTACTAGACTTATTCTTTATCTTAACAAGATACTTATCTAACAAATACCTAGCATAACTAGTACCTCTACCTACTCTTGTCGCACAATTACTATCTATTAGATATTTATCTAAAGGCAATAGTATTTTCTTACACACTATATGATTAACTATTTTATCTTCTAAACTACTACTCATAATAAGTCTTTTCTTCTTCTCTGTTATTGTAAAAATATGATAATTATTATAAGTAAACAACCACTATTAATTTTATCTACCAACATATTACAATTACTATAATAGTTCTTTTCAAATAAATATAACTTTCTCTTATTCCTAATACTTTTTCTAATCTTTAAATAAGCATCATTTACATCATTAAACTCTACTTTCACTTTTAATCCACCCATATATTAATTTTGTAATTGTAATATATTTCTTACTAATAGCAATATACTTATCTTTAGATATCTCTTTATAAGTATATAATTTATAAAAATATAAGTCTAACAACTTAATCTCCACTAACATCTTTCTTTGAATATAAATTCTTTTAGGTCTTTCTAGGGTATTAGTATAATATAAGTAATAAAGTAATCTATAATTAGAATCCATTATATTATTCTTAATAGTCTTATACTTATTATTAATATTTAAAATTATTTTATCAATAATAATATCTATCTCTTTAAGCTTATTTTCAAGAACAAAACTACTCATAGAACCTCTTCATTTTAGAGATAATCTCTTCAATATTATCTAAGTACAAGCAACTCTTTAAGTTAATAGATAATTTATCTATTCTAGAAGCTAACATACCATACTTTAAATATTTTGCATATCTATTATCTTTAAAGGTAACAGGATTATCATAATAATAATTAATATGACACTTATTAAGTAAAGATATAATTTTACTAAGAGAACTCTTTTCTACAAAGAAAGGCTCTTTACATGGCTTATCCAATAAGTAACTAACTATATAACTATCACTCCTACTTACGTAAACCATCACTCCTTTACATTTAAAATAAACTAAATTATATTCCATAATTTTAACACTCTCCTATCTTTCCCTTAATGTAGCAAAAAAATCAAGCATATTTGCAAATTTATGTGTTTTACATAAATTTACTATTATACTTGACATAAACTATTGGACTAACCTTTTCTTTAGTTTTATAAGGTCAGATAGTGTATAAATAGTTTCATAAACAATTACAATTCTATTATCTATCTAGTCTTTAGTGTTTTTAACACAAGGAAATTACCTGTTCCTTTTATCTATACTATATAGGTTATACCCATAACACTAGTTTTAAAAGGAAATGCCGCACGCCGTTCGAATTGCTCGAAGGCGAATTGTTGTTAGCGTTACCATTGTTGTTCACGTACCGAACGTTTGACGAAAATTTTGGTAATTACCTGCTATAATTTATTTGAACTAATTATAGCCATTATTAATTCAGTCAGGAAGAAGAAAATACATTTCCTTCTTCCTGACAATTAACCTCCTAACTGTATTTCAAATGGTGAATTCAAGGTTCCATCTCCATTTACAATTTGCACGTTAGATTTTAAATTTACAGAAGGCCGAACGCCGAACGCAACAGTCGGATCGACGTTGTTCGCGTCGCCAAAGCTGTAGGCGAAACGCACGCTAGACGTAGTGTATGGAGTTAAAGTCCAATAAGATGTATTATTATTATATCTATCAAATTGTCCCGCCATTAATTCTCCCATTCTCAAAAGTCCTACTTTTGCTGTCGTTACACTTGATGTTAGAATGTTATCTGTTGTATTTGTATACTTTGCTAATTTATAACTTTTTCCCCTACCTACTGTACCTAAATACCATGTCGTAGTATCCTCTATCATAACTATATCATCACTTGTCAAATAGCCATTACCTATATTCAAATAATCATTATTCAAAAATGTTCCTATTGTATTTTCACTTGAAAAAGTTGTTGTATCTCCAAAAGCACTTGTTATAAATGTTCCTGCATTCTTTAACGGTTCAGCACTTGTTATTTTTGTTCCGGTACCATTTTCATGACTCACTATCCGATATAGATTATTCTCCCCTGATCCAAACCTTATATATTCACCACTATATCTTGTATTTAACAATGTTCCTGAAAGGTTTGTATCATTATCTCCGTTTAAGCGATAAGGATTATCTAGTGTTCCATCACCATCTACAATTTTTACGTTAGATTTTAGATTTATAGACGGACGAAAGCCAATCGCAAGAGCCGGATTGCCGCTGCCCGCGTTGCCACTTTCGTTGACGCGACGCACGTAAGACGAAGAATAAGGAGTGATGCTCCACCAGCTAAGTCCATTATTTAAATAACCATTGCTATAAGTTGTTCCACTATAGCTCATCGTATACTCATACATATTTAAAAGTCCAACAGCATCTGTTACCATTGTTGTTTCTACTGGCTTACTTGTAGATGTAGTTAATGTAGCATTCCAAACACTATCTAACTTAATAAAATTCTCATAATCTCTTAAATTACCTAAGAAACCATCTACGCTGGTATCATTTAACCACTCTTCCATATAACTACCTTCAAATGCAGTAGTTCCATCAGAATATGGTATTGAACTTATATTCCACTGTGTTACTAATTTAACACTATTATCACTTGTATCTATTGATACTGCTCTCCATAACTTACCGCTATACCAAATATAGTTATTAGGGTCTGTTCCCGTTATAAAGGTCTGATCTGGATCTGTTGTATTTATCGCACCATTTTCTCCTACTCCTGCAAGTAATGTATCTGCTACAGTTTCTCCTTGCATATTAACACCATTAACCACTATCTTACCATGATAATGCTTACCTAAAACATCATTTCCTACTCCTTCTCTTATCCATACATATAAAGTATAAGTAACACTACCTCCTGCTTCTAATGAACCACTAGCTATCTTATAATTAGAATCAGCTATACTAGATAAATTAGTAGGACTACCTGTATCTAATTTATATCTTATATAATCTTTATTTAACTGATTATTACTACAATTATCTTGACTTATCATATCAGTATCATCTTGAATAAATACCTCATAATCCGCTGCTAAACTACCAGTATTTTTAATTGAAAAAACATAGGGTGTCAGTTTTAAACCTTCTTCATCACTCATTGGATACTTATCACTTAAATTAATTGTATTTCCACTATCTTCTCCAAAATCAATGTTTAAAGTACCAACTTTTATCACATTATAATCTGCCGATTTAGAAATAGACGTAAAAACAGCATAAGCACTACCCAAAGATATAACTGTAACTCCTAATATTGATAAAAGTGTCACTAAAAGTTGTCTTTTAGCCATCTTTGTTAATGCTGCTTCTTTAAAATTATAACTTTCTTTTTTCTCATCTGTTATTTTTATCTTACGGCGTTTACTAAATTTATTCATTGCTATAACTCACACCCTATCCTTATATACTAAGTATAGTATAACAAATAAGTCTTAATAATGCTAGTCCTTTTTTACACGACTTATATAGATTTTAATTATATATAAATCTTAACTTATGGCGAAATTCTTTGCCAAATCAAAGAATTTCGTCATAGACTTTTAGTTTTTTAATAAAACAAAAAAAGCAGGAACTCATCCTACTTTATTTATTCTTCTTAGCATCAGCTTTTTTTCTTTCTTCTGTATTTAATATTTTCTTTCTTAATCTAATATTTTCAGGTGTTACCTCAACTAATTCATCAGAATTAATATAGTCAAGGGCATATTCTAAGGTAATAGGTCTAGGTCTTTTAAGCACAACTGTATGATCGCTTCCAGCCGCTCTCATATTTGTTAATTGTTTACCTTTTACAACATTAACTGCTAAGTCATTCTCTCTATTACATTCACCTATTATCATACCTTCATAAACCTCAGTTCCTGGTTCAATAAACATGACTCCTCTATCTTCCAAATTACCAATAGAATAAGCGGTTGCACTACCATTTTCAACTGAGACTAATACTCCTAACTTACGTTCTCCAATATCAACATTTTCATAAGGCTCATAATCTTTAAAAGTATGATTCATAATTCCATAACCCTTAGTTAAAGTCATAAATATTGTTGAAAAACCAATTAAACCACGTGATGGAATTGTATAATTTAATCTAACTTGATTTTCAAAGTTAGTCATATTTTCCATCTTTGCTCCTCTTAAACCTAACTGTTCAATAACACTACCAACAACATCTTCTGGAACCTCTATTTGTAACTCTTCAACTGGTTCATATTTAACTCCATCAATTTCTTTAATAATTACTTTAGGTTTAGATACCTCAAGTTCAAATCCTTCTCTACGCATATTCTCTATTAAAATACCTAAATGTAACTCACCTCTACCAGATACAAGAAAACTCTCATTACTACTAGGTTCTACTCTTAAAGATACATCTTTTTGCGTTTCTCTTATTAATCTTTCTTCTATTTTTCTCGCTGTTAATATCTTACCTTCACGTCCTACAAAAGGACTTGTATTAGCTCCAAAAGTCATCTGTAAAGTAGGTTCATCAATATGTAAAACTGGTAGTGGCAAATTTTTACCTGCATCACACACTGTCTCTCCTACAGAAATATCACTAAGTCCTGCTATCGCTACAATATCGCCCGCTTCAGCACTTTCTATTTCAACTCTATGATAACCATAAAACCCAAATAGTTTTTGAATTCTAAAACTCTTAGTTGTTCCATCAAGTCTAATACAATTAACCATCTCTCCTGTCTTAATAACTCCATTATGGACTCTACCAATTCCAATTCTTCCTACAAACTCATTATAATCAAGTAAAGCCGGTTGAAACTGTAATGGTTTACTATTATCTCCTTTAGGAGCAGGAATTTTATCAATAATTAAATCAAGTAATGGTTCAAACCCTTTCTTTTGTGTTGTAATATCATCACTTAAACTACAAGTTTCATTAATTGCACTAGTATAAACAACTGGAAAATCTAATTGATCTTCATCAGCACCAAGTTCAATAAATAAATCTAACACCTCATCAACAACTGCACTACATCTAGCACTAGGTTTATCCACTTTATTAATAACAACGATAGGTTTAACTTTCGCTTCAAAGGCTTTCTTTAACACAAATCTTGTTTGTGGCATTGCCCCTTCATAAGCATCTACGACAAGAATAACCCCATCTACCATATTCATAATTCTCTCAACCTCACCACCGAAATCAGCATGACCTGGTGTATCCAAAATATTAATACGGTAACCATTATAATCTAAAGCTGTTGTTTTCGCTAATATTGTAATACCACGCTCTTTCTCTAAAGCATTAGAATCCATTGAGACATTACTAACATCTTCATTATCTCTAAACATTCCTGATGTCTTTAAAATACCATCAACTAAAGTTGTTTTCCCATGATCTACATGAGCAATTATTGCCACATTTCTTTTTTTCACATTTATCACACTCCAAAATACGTTCTAAAGTATAACATAAATATGAAAAAAAATCTAGCTTTTTTGACTTTTAAATGCACTTTAACTTTACTTATATATTAAATAAAACATATCTACCAGATAAAACTGTTGATAATTTATCTGGTAATAGTTTACTGTTTGAACCAGTTATAAATATACTTACATTAGAAAGAGAAGCTCTTAATGAATTAACCACTATTTCAAATTTTTCAACTTTTTGTATTTCATCTAAAAATATATAGTAAATTTTATCATCTTTAATATTATCTTTAATATATTTATTTAACTTTTTATAGTCTTGTAACTCTTCAAATTCTACAAGTTCAAAATTAACATATATAATATGATTTTCTAAAACACCTTTATCCTTTATTTCTTCTACTATTTGATTAAGAATAACAGATTTTCCAAATTTTCTTATACCTACAAGAATTTTAACTAAATCTGAATCATAAAATCCTCTTATTCTTGATAAGTATGTTTCCCTTTTTAACATTTTTTATCACCAACCAAATTTTAGTACAAAATTGAGTATTTTAACAAGTTATTTTGCCAAACCGAAATAATTTTAGATTGTAACTCATCCACCTAACTAATTACTACTTAACTTATATTAAAAATTTTTTATCTAATACTCTAACATACATAGAATGACACAAACATTAGGATTTTCTTGCCCATTTTTTAACATTTCTATCTAACCAATAACAATTGCGTTATCAGTGATGTTGCAATAACAATCTCGTCATTTTAATCGAATCATTTCCACTATATTATTTATAAAATCTGCCGCTTTAGTTATAATTTTATTTCCATAACTGCTACTTTATTTCATATCATATAAATATTTATCAACCCCTAAATATAGTAAGCATAAAGATACCTCCATAATCTTATTATACACCAAATCAAGATTTTTAAGTATTTAGCATCCAAAAAGAAGCCTATTTCCTAGACTTCTCATATTTTTTCATAAATTTCTGATATAATTCTTCACATTTATTAGCATCCATCTCCGGAGTATTTTCTAATGGATTAGGAATATTTAATTTTTTATATTTTTCAAATCCCAAATGATGAAAAGGTAAAAACTCTATCTTTTCAATATTTTTAATTTTCTTTAAATATTCCACTAATTTATCTAAGTATAGATCATTATCCATCATGCCAGGTACAATAACTTGTCTAATCCAAACCGGTTTTCCACTTTTATTTACCTCTTCAATAAACTTTTCTGACTCTTCTATATCTCTACCTGTCAATTCTTTATATCCTTCTTTATCAGCATATTTAATATCTAAAATGACTAGATCAATTAATTCTAATATCTCTTTATATTTACCAATTCCAACCCCTGCTGTATCTAAAGCGATATGAATACCTTCTTTTTTTAATCTTGCACAGATATCTAATAAAAAGTTTATTTGTAATAATGGTTCTCCTCCTGAAAAAGTAACACCACCATTATTACGTTTAAAATATGGTTTATTTCTTAAAATTTTTTGAACCAGTTCCTCAGTATCATAGTTAACCTCATTCATCGCCCATGTTTCTGGATTATGACAATATTTACATCTTAGGCTACATCCATCCAAAAAGATAACGGTTCTAATCCCTGGACCATCAACTAGTCCAAAAGTTTCTATTGAATCAACACTAGCTTTCATAAATTACATCTTTTCATGGAAAGTTCTAGCTATAACCTCTTCTTGTTGTTTTCTTGTTAGCCGGTTAAATCTAACCGCATAGCCAGATACTCTAATTGTTAATAATGGATATTTATCAGGATTATTCATCGCATCAATTAATGTTTCTCTTTGTAAAACATTAACATTTAAGTGATGTGCTCCTTGGACAAAATAACCATCTAATAGTGTTACTAAGTTATCTATTTGTTCTTCTTTACTATGACCTAAAGATGATGGCACAATTGAGAATGTATTAGAAATACCATCCCGACAACAATCAGCATAATTTAGTTTAGCTACTGAGTTTAATGATGCAATGGCACCACTGGCATCTCTTCCATGCATTGGATTAGCTCCAGGTGCAAAAGCCACACCCTTATTTCTTCCATCAGGAGTAGCTCCAGTCTTACTACCATAAACTACATTTGAGGTTATTGTTAACACTGATAAAGTTGGATGAGCTCCGCGATAACATTCATGACGAGATAATTCTTTATACATCTTTTCAAGTATTTCTTTCGCAATAGAATCTACTCTATCATCATCATTACCGTATTTAGGAAAGTCTCCTTCTATTTCAAAATCTATCGCAATTCCCTCTTCATTACGAATTGGTTTTACTTTTGCATACTTAATAGCAGATAATGAATCAGTTGCCACAGAAAGTCCTGCTACACCATAAGCCATTAACCGATTAACATTAGTATCATGCAAAGCCATTTGTCCTGCTTCATAAGCATATTTATCATGCATATAATGAATGATATTCATCGCATTTGAATAAACCTCAGCAACTTTTTCAATCATCTTGAAATATGCCTCTTTAACTTTGTCATAATCAAGGATTTCATCGGTAATTTTAGAAAAGCCTTCTACAATAAGCTCATTCTTAACCTCATCAACACCACCATTAATCGCATATAAAAGGGCTTTAGCAAGGTTACAACGAGCTCCAAAGAACTGCATATCCTTTCCTTCTCTCATCGCTGAGACACAACATGCAATCGCATAATCATCACCATAGATAGGACGCATAACATCATCATTTTCATATTGAATAGCATCTGTTTCAATACTCATTTTAGCACAATATTTTTTAAATGGTTCTGGTAACTTTTCTGCCCATAACACTGTCATATTAGGTTCAGGTGCTGTATCTAAGTTAGTTAAAGTATGTAAGATACGATAACTTGTCTTCGTTACCATACTCTCACCTTCATTAGTAACTCCTCCAATAGAAGCGGTTACCCATGTTGGATCTCCTGAGAATAATTCATCATATTCAGGTGTTCTTAAATGTCTTACTAATCTTAATTTAATTACAAACTGATCAATAATCTCTTGAATCTCTTTTTCTGTAATAACACCCAATTCTAAATCTCTTTCAAAATAAATATCAAAAAAAGCATCAACTCTACCTAAACTCATCGCTGCTCCATTATTTTCTTTAACAGCAGCCAAATAACCAAAATAAGTCCATTGTACAGCCTCTTTCGCATTAGAAGCTGGTTTAGATATATCAAAGCCATAACTTAAAGCCATTTTTTTAATATCATCTAAAGCTCTAATTTGCATCGAAACATCTTCTCTTAATTGAATAAGATCATTAGTCATAGGTCCTAACAAATTAGCTAAGTCACGTTTCTTCTCTTCTACTAAGTAGTCAATACCATATAAAGCTACTCTTCTATAGTCACCAATAATTCTTCCTCTACCATAAGCATCAGGTAAACCAGTTAAAAGTCCTGCATGTCTTGCTCTTTTAATCTCATCAGTATAAGCATCAAATACCCCTTGATTATGAGTCTTTCTAAATTCATTAAAATATTTATCAACAGTTGGATCTAGTTTATAATTATAAGCCTCTAACTCTTGATAAACCATTCTAATTCCCCCATATGGGTTAACTATTCTTTTTAAAGGCGCATCTGTTTGAAGTCCTACAATTACATCATCATCTTCATTAATATAACCAGCCTCAAATGCATTAATTCCTGACATATGAACTACATCAATATCAAGAACATGTTTTTTTAATTCCTCTTTTAATAAGTCACTACATCTTCCCCAAACTCTATCAGTTTTTTCAGTAGTTCCTTCTAGAAAACTTTCATCTCCTTCATATTTTTTATAGTTACTTTTAATAAAGTCACTAACATTTATTTCTTTAGTCCAAGCTCCATCTTTGAAGCCTTTCCATTCTTCTTTCATTACATATACCTCCTTGCATTCTTATTATACCATTAAATAGATAATTTCATTAAAAAAAATACTATTCTTGACAGTATTTTTTTAAGCATAGATACTTGTAATAATGATAGTTACAACTAAAGCGATTAGGAATAGTACTAAACTAGTTACCCAAATCTTCTTTCTTTTCTTTTTATAGCCAAAAACAAATAGTAATATCAATGCTATATATAAAACAGCAAATAAAATAATCATTCCTAGTCTCATAATCAACCACCTTTATTATGAAATAATTATAGCAAGAAAAAAAGACTACATCAAGCAGTCTCTTCATCTTTTATAGATATATTAATATGATTTTCTTAGTCTAGAACGTAAACGTAAAGCTGTAAGAGCAACACCTAAAACAGCAATAGTAGTAACAATGAAATAAAGAGCTATACCATCGCTAGTTTCTGGGTTTTCTACCTCTTCAGTTGGTGTTTCTTCTGTAGGTACATCTGTAACAGGACTAACGATAACATAGTTACCATTTTCATCTTGTTCCATAGTTAAATCATCACTAACATAACTAGATACATCACTACTGAATTCTCCACCAGTAATGAATTTTTCTTCTGTTTCTGTTGTAACAACGCTAGCTTCTTTAGATGTAAAACTTCCACCTGTAATAGCTAAAGCCGTAACTGTAGATTCATCTGCTACAGGATTACCTAAACCATCTACACCAATACCTTCATAGAAAGCATTACCATTTTCACTTTCAATTGTACCTCCATTAACAGTAATAGATGTACCATCAGCATAAACAGCACTACTTGTAATACTAATAGCAGCTCCTGTATCATCAGTTCCATCATCACGAGCTGCAACTACCTCACGGTATTCTCCATTAGCTTTAATAGTACCACCATTAATTGTGATATTACCTTCTTTAATAGAAATACCAGTTTGACCTAAAATAGTTGGGCCAGTTCCATCTTCTCTACCAATAATCAAAGTTCCTGTTTGACCATGATAAATACCAACAGAATCTCCTCCAACTGCTGCCGCACCTTCTTGAGGTTGAGCAGTAATAGATCCTCCATAGATTGCTATAGTTGTATTTTCAGTTCCATCATCTGTAGATTGAATAATACCAGAACCAACAGCATTGATAGAACCACCATTCATTGTAAGAACAGTCATTCCTTCTTCTCCATTACCATAAAGTCTGATACCATTATAGGCACTGATTTCTCCATTATTAACAACTACATAAGTTCCAGCCGCATTAGCACTACCTAAATTAATAGCAGCAGAATTTTTTACACTAACTGGTGCAATAATTTTACCACCGTTTACTTCTAAAGCAGCAGCTTCTTTAACATTATTACCCCAAAGCATAATTGTTCTTGAACCATTTGATTCAATAACTCCACCATTAATAATAGCTTTAGCTTTATCAGTACTATCTACTGGATTTATTTGTACAGTACGATCAGCACTATTAATAGTTACTTTATCAATTGTTAAAGTACCATCTGTTACTAATACACCTCTTTGAGCTGTATTAATAATACTACCAGCATTAGCAGAACTATCAGTAATAGTAAAGTTTTTGCCATTACCATTAAAATCAAAGACATATTTAACATCAGCATTAGCAGTAATTGTATTACCATTTAAATCAATAGTAAGTGCTTTATCAACTGTAATTTGTGAATCTACAGTAATACCACCTGTTAATTTAATAGTATCATTTTCTTCTGCAGATGTAATAGCATCAGCTAAATCACTATCAACTTCAATAGTTTCAGCATTAACCATCATTGGTAATCCTAGCATTGTTACTATACCTACCAAAAACATACTTACTTTTTTCATTTTTATTCTCTCCTTCCTATCCTAAATATAGCATATTAAATTTTTTATTACAATAGTTTCGAAATATAATTACCTTTTTTTACAATTGCTTTACTTATTCGACATTTTTCTAATATAGCGGCTTTAATAATAACTTATTTTAAGTTTAATCATAAAATATATTGGAAAGGAGAATTATAATGTTTGGAGATTCTTGTAATAATAATGCTCATCCTCGTTGTCGTTTTTGTTATGTTCAAGGGCCTACTGGTCCTACCGGACCTGCTGGCCCTGCAGGCGGTCCAACAGGAACTACTGGTCCAACTGGACCAACTGGTGCTACGGGAGTTACCGGACCTACCGGTGCAACTGGGGCCACTGGAGCAACGGGAGCTACAGGAGCTACAGGTGTAACACCATCTTTAACAATTGGCACTGTTACAACTGGAACCCCAGGAGGTACAGCAACAGCAAGCATCACTGGTACTGCTCCTAATTTTATCTTAAGTTTAAGTATCCCACAAGGTCCAACTGGCCCTACTGGAGTATCTGGACCAACGGGTGCAAGTGGTGTTACTGGTCCTACAGGAGCAAGTGGCGCTACCGGACCAACGGGTGCAAGCGGTGTTACTGGTCCTACAGGAGCAAGTGGCGCTACCGGACCAACGGGTGCAAGCGGTGTTACTGGTCCTACAGGAGCAAGTGGCGCTACCGGACCAACGGGTGCAAGCGGTGTTACTGGTCCAACTGGTCCTACAGGACCAACCGGTCCAACAGGTCCTACTGGTCCATAGTGTCAAAAACTGTTTTCTAACCAAAGAAAACAGTTTTTAATTTAAGATAAAAACACCAATATTTAGATAAGTAGCAAATAAAAGCCATAAGAGATAAGGTATCTGTAAATAACCACTCAGTTTTTTAATTCTTAAAAACTCCTTAATCATCACAACAACTAATATTAATAACAAAATAATCCACAGAAACGCAGAAAAATACATTTTCAAGACAAAGAAAATAATAGGCCACAAAAAATTAACTAACAGTTGCAACAAATAAATCTGATCAAGCTCTTTATCATCACTATTAGATATATAATAAGATATTCCCATAAGTAAATAAAGAATTGTCCAAACAATTGGAAAAATAAATCCAGGTGGTGATAAAGGTGGTTTAATTAAATCTTGATAATCCATATAACTAGATATAATTAACCCTACTATTCCTCCTCCTATTATTGGCAATAAACTATAAATAATCCGTTTATATTTCACATTTAACCTCCTCATTATAGTTATATGTATATTATTACCATTTTATAATTTTTTCATACAATATATAGAGGTGTATTTAATGAATAAATATAAAGTTTGTGTTTATGCTATTTGTTTAAACGAAGAAAAATTTGTTGACAGATGGTATGAATCTATGAAAGAAGCAGATGAAATCGTTGTTCTTGATACTGGTTCAACCGATAATACAGTCGAGAAATTACGAAGTAAAGGTATAAAAGTAGAGATTAAGAAAATCGAACCATGGCGTTTTGATGTCGCTCGAAATGAATCTTTAAAACTTGTCCCTGATGATACTGATATCTGTGTTTGTACTGACTTAGATGAGGTTTTCTTACCGGGTTGGCGTGAAGAATTAGAAAAAGCCTGGACTACTAATACTACGAGACTGAGATATATTTACAATTGGTACTTAGATGAAAATAATAATCCTATCATCAGCTTCTACTATGAAAAGATTCACAAAAAAGCTGGTTACTCTTGGTTCCATCCTGTTCATGAAATCTTAAAATACGATGGTATAGAAACCTTCTCTGTTACTGATAATATCATCTTAAACCATTATCCAGACAGAACAAAATCACGAAGCAGCTATCTTCCGTTATTAGAGATGTCTGTAGAAGAAGATCCTGATGATGATAGGAATACCCACTATTTAGGAAGAGAATACATGTATTATGGTAAATATAATGAAGCGATTGATACTTTAATAAAACACTTAAATTTAAAAGGAGCCACTTGGAAAGATGAACGTTGTGCCTCAATGCGCTTTATTGGTAGATGCTATAGAAATCTAAAAAGATATGATGAAGCAAAAATGTGGTTAAAAAAAGCCATACAAGAAGCTCCATACTTAAGAGATCCTTACATGGAATTAGCATTACTCTACTATACTTTAGAAGACTATGATGAGGTTATTAATTATGTTAATAAAGCTTTGAATATAAAGAGTCACACCAAAAGTTATATTAATGAAACCTTCAGTTTTGACTATACACCATATGACTTATTAAGTATCGCTTACTACAAAAAAGGAGAAATAGAAGCCAGTAAAGTCTTCCTAGAAAAAGCTTTAAAAATAGAACCAAATGATGAACGACTTAATAATAACTTAAAAATAATTAATGATATATTAAAAGAAACTACTGAATAAACACATCAGTAGTTTTATATTTTAAGCATTTGTTCTTTCTACTCCTATTAGATAATAAAAACCATCTTCATTAAGCATATATGTATAAGTATACTGTTCTAAATTATCTTTATTTTCTTCTATATATGTACTATAAACATTTTCTCTTTCTTCTTCATCAGTAACAGTATTTTCATCAACAAGTAATCCTCCTAAAGAGGTAGTTTTATTATAATCTTTATATATTTGTCTTGTTTCTCCGTCTATATAAAAAGCTGAACTTACTATTTCTATTCTATCACTATATTTAGTAGCACTAATTATCTTTTCATAAACCATAAAAGCACTAACTCCTCCACAGCCACTCTCTCCTTGTGTAATATAACCTTGATATGCTTCATCATATGTTAAAGTAATACATGAGGTACCATCTGTTATTTGACTTACTCTTTCATAAGTATTTGGTCCAAAAGTCCGTTCATATAAGTTTTTCAAAGTTGCTTCACTTAACACAGTTATTTCATCATAATTTTGATTTAAATAATCAATAGTACTACTTAATTCCTTAATCCATTGATTTGATAGTAAAGAAAATTTCTCTTGCATTGTAAGTTCACTTACATTATAACCACCATCTCTCTATATATAAGTTTCTGGACCAATTGTTAAATGATGAGCATTATTAAATAAAGTAATAATATTTTCATTATCAACACTAATCGCTATTCCTTGCCTATTATATTCATCTTCATTAGTATTATTTTCTTCTACTTGTTCATTTTCTACGGTATTATTATTTAACTTAATAACATTTTTATCCATCAAAATATAAATAATAAGCCCAATAACACATATAAATAGTATAACAGTTACTATCATTAAACCTCTATTTCTCTTTTTTTCCATAACACTTACTCTCCACTATTAATATAGCATATTTTTTCTAATATTACTAGGTTATATAACCATTATAAAAACTGTCCTAATTTTCACTAGGACAGTTTATTTATTTTTGAACCTTACCTTTCATTCCCTTTAAACCATTTTTAGCAAATCCCTGTAGAATATTTGTCTTAAAGGAATGTGTCTTACTCTCTCTCCTTTTATAATCTTTAATAGCAATATTAATCATATCATCAAGTAACTCTGTATAATTCTTTCCTTTTGGATCCCACAAATAGAATGCTAAAGATCCAGGTATAGAATTAATTTCATTAACATATACTTTTTTTGCTTTTGTATCAATTAACATATCAATACGAGCATTACCACTGCTACCTAAAGTCTTAAAAACTCTAACTGCTAACTCTTCTACTTCTTTAGTCATTTTATCTGAAATATCAGCAGGTATTTTTCTATCAGCAGAAGCCATTCCTTTAGATCCTTTCATAGCAGGCATCTTTGCTCCTAATTTTCCTTTTACTTTAGAACTACCAATATATTTTTCTTCATATGTAAGAAAAGAACTCTTTGAAAGAACCTCTTCAATAACACTCGTCTCTTGATGTTCATAATTACCTAAGACAGCAATATTGACCTCCATTAAATTAGGAATCATCTCTTCTACTACAATCTTACTATCATAATTCATCGCTTCTTCAATCGCATCTTTTAATTTATCTTTATCTTTCGCAACCCCAATTCCGATACTACTACCTGTTGTCGCTGGTTTAACAATAACTGGATACCCAATTTTTTCGACTTTTTTAATAACCTCATCTTGATTATTTTTAAAGTCTGCATCATAAAACCATACATAATTAGGACAATTAATGTCATTTGCTTTAAAGATATCTCTCATATAAGCTTTATCTTGCCCCACAACTGAAGCATAAACATTAGATCCTACATAAGGAATACCAATTGTCTGTAAATATCCTTGTAAAGTCCCATCTTCCACATTAGTACCATGTACAATTGGAAAGACTACATCTAAGTCTGTAATTATTTTTTTGAATAGTCCTTTACTTTGTAACACAAATGAACCATTTTTACAATATAGTACTACGTTAGTAGCATATTTTTTAATTAAATCTAAATCTTGATAGACCTCAACATCAGTTAACATTGCCCCTGTATACCATTCTCTATCTTTTGTTATATAGATAGGAACTACCTCATATTTTTCTTGATCTATTTTATTTATCGCTTGTATTGCCGAAATAATACTAACCTCATGTTCAACAGATTCTCCCCCAAAAATAACACCTAATTTAATTTTCATTATCTATCATCTCCTATTTTTCATTATAAGTATCAGGTAAATCATTTTCAAACAAAGCATAAATATCTTTTTTAGTCTTAATTCCTCTTATAAAATTATATGCTTCTTTAACATCATTGTAAACAATTAAATTATCTTCATCAAAGTTTCCTTCCATTAACCCTTCTTTAATCGGTAATGTTCTCTTTTCTCCAATCAACACTACATAATCTGCTTTTGATAGTGTTGCTATTTGTCGACCAAACTCTTTATTAAGTTCTCTTTCTTTATCACCAAGTTCTACCATTCCTGGTGTTACTACTACCCTAACTCCTGGCATCATCGCTAATACCTCTAAAGCACTTTTCGCCCCTACAGGATTAGAGTTATAAGCATCATCTATTTGATAGAAATAGCCAAGTTTTTTTAGTTCTAAACGATGTTCTACTGGTTTAACGCCTCTTACCGCTTGTTGTAATGAAATAATAGGTATCCCAAATTCTCTACCTAAAGCAAGCCCAGCAAGAATATTATAGACATTGTGTTTCCCCAATAATTTTGTTTCAAACTGATATTTCTTATCATCATCTTTAAATTTAACATCAAAAGTAGTCCCTACATTAGAACATTTTATATTACTAGCTTTAACATCAACGTCATCTTCATCAATACCAATCCATAAAATCTTACATTTATTTTTTAATTTATAACTAACTTGTTTAGGATCATCTCTATTAAGTACTCCTACTCCATCAAGTGGTAATGATTCAATAAGTTCAAATTTTGTCTTTTGAATATTCTCAACGCTTCCAAATGTTTCTAAATGAGCTGTCCCTATTCTTGTTAAAATACCATATTTAGGATGAACCATATCACATAGCTCTTTTATTTCTCCAGGAACATAAGCCCCCATCTCTGCAATAAAGATATCTGTAAATTTATCTAAATAATTATTAATAGTCATAATTAATCCATAAGGTGTATTTAAATTACGAGGTGTAGGTAGGGTTGTATATTTAATATTTAATATATCTGCTAATATATTTTTACTACTTGTCTTTCCATAACTACCTGTTATTCCAATCACTTTTAAATTATTCATACCTCTTATTTTCTTAAGAGCCATACTTTTAAAATGATGATATACACATTTTTCAAGCGTATATTTATTAATAGCATTAGCCAAGAAAACAATAATTGCATTTAAATATACTATTAACATAAATATAAATAAAATAAAATGATTTATTAACAAATTCTCTTTGTATATGTACATAAAGATTAAAGGTATAAGATAAATAACTATTATTGTTCCAATTAATCTTTTAATTCTAGCTGTAACAACTAAAGGCTTCTTTACTTGTTCTTTTAAAAGACTATTTCTATATAACCATAAGTATAAAAGATAAATTAAAATCGCCACACCATTAAGAAGATTCTTTAACATCTCACTATTGATAAAAAATATATTAGCAAGTGATACTAATAAAAGACCTAGTATTTCTAACGAAAAGAAATTACTACTATTATTAAAAATCCATTTTAGATAGCGATTGTTTTCATTATAAAGGTTTAATTGTAAAATATGTAAATTTTTTTTAATCTTATAGCAAAGAATAACAATTGCTATTAAAACTAAAGCTATCTCTAACATCCTTATCCCTCCATAAATTTATTTATAATATTTGTAACTTGATTTAAGTTTTCAAGATATGCATAATGTGTACCAGGTAAAATGATTAAAGCTCCATCTACAAGTAATTGTTCTAATAGCTTCGCTTCTTCTACTGGTGCTGCTTCATCATTTTCCCCCCAGATTAATAAGGTAGGTACAGTTATTTTTTTAGCATACTCTGATAAATCTTCATTAACCGTTTTAACTAATATTTCCCTCATTCTAGGAGTAGCGTTTTTATAATCCTCTGATCCAATATAATTTTTAGCAATCTCAGCAATTTTTCCCATCCCAGGTAGTTTTTTCGCTTGTTTTAACATTTTTTCTTTAAGTGTTAACCCCTTCTTAGTTCTAACACAAGGAGCTCCAAACAACACTACTTTAGAAACATCATATTTAGCAGCATAACAAATAGCAACTCTACCTCCAAAAGAATGTCCAATTAAAGTAGGTTTTTTTATTTTTAATTTTTCTACTAACTCATGCACCATTAACGCATAATCACTAACACCCCATACCTCATCTGGTTCAGCACTCATCCCATAACCTGGAAAATCTAAAATCGTAATATGATACTTAGAAGATAACAAATTACCAAGAGGTTCCATCATTTGAATATTCTGTCCCCATCCATGTAACAAGATTATATCTTCACCTTTATCATTACCATATTGTATGTAATTTACTTTATCTAGGTTAACACTCTTCATACATCCTCCTTTAAAAAGTATAACATAAAAAGAAAAAAGTGTCCTTATTTTATGACACTTTTTACAATCTTTTAACTTTTTGGTAATATGCCCCTTCAAAATGTCTACCATCTTTTTCTTTAGGACCTTCACCATAATTATAAACACTATTAGAATAATAATTACGATTAGTTCTCGTATCAGCTTGATTTATAATGAAAGATTCAAACTCTCCTGGATTTAACTGATATAGCAAAGCTTTATCAAGATTAATTTTAACTCCACTTCTTGTCTCTTCTAAAGCATTCGCTTTTTTATAGAAATCTTCATTAATTCTACTTAATTCATCATTATTAAGCATTTCACTACTAGCATGAGCACCCACATAGACATAGATATCTTCTTTCTTACTATTATATCTACTTTGTAATGTTTCTACAGTTCTTTCGGGTAACCCAAGTCCAATCATTTCTGGACTACATGGTGCTGCTGCAGTAACTCCATTTTTCAAATCACTAGCTATAACTACTGGATAATCAGCCACAGCAGATCCAATAACTACACTAGGTATCTTTTTCGTAATAACTAAGATATCTGCTAATAATCTTGTATCCCAAGCATCTTTATGAACATCAGCTAATTCACGAGTAATCTCAACATAATTACCTTGACCAGTTTGTACTGGCATAAAGAATTTATAAGGATTAAATCCATTATTATGATCATAAGCAGCTTGTTTTCTATGTTTTAAAAACTCTAACTGTCTTTTAGCTAATGTCATTTCTCTAGGATAACAACTAGTCTTTGTTGTCATACATCCATATTTATTACCAGTATCTAAAATATGAAGATTTTCTGTTTTCATTACACCATTCTTTAAAATAGCATAATTTCCTACTTTCATTATATTTTTATTAAATTTTATATTTTCCATTCTTTTATTCCCCCTTTTTGAATGTAGCTGTATTATATCACTTTACAGTCAACTTGTCAAGCAGAAAAGAAAAAAGAGCTTTCAAAGAACTCTTATAATCTTTTAACTTTCTGATAGTATGCCCCTTCAAAATGTCTACCATCTTTCTTCTTAGGACCTTTTCCATTATTATAAACACTATTAGAATAATAATTTGGATCAGTTAATGTATCTATAGTATTTATAATGAATGATTCATACTCTAATGGATTTAATTGATATAGCAAAGCTTTATCAAGATCAATTTTATATTTATCATCTTTAACTTGTCTAAGTGCTCCTGTTCTATCCCAAAAACTCTCTGTCATAAAGTCAGGTCTTCTATCATAAGTCCAATCACTTGAAGCATGTGCTCCAATATGAACATAAATATCTTCTTTTTTACTATTATATTTACTTTGTAAAGCCTCAATTGTTCTAATTGGTAAATATTTATCAATCATCGCGGCACTACAATGAGCTGTCGCTGTCACACCATTTTTTAAGTCACTAGCAATTACAACAGGGCAATCAGCAACTGGAAAACCAGCAACCACTCCAGGTGTTTTATTAGTAACAATCAAAATATCTCCCTTAATATCTAAATCCCAGCCATCTTTATAAGCTTCTATCATTTCTTCGGTTAACTCTACCGCTTTACCTTCCCCATCTTGACTAGGCATATAGAATTTATATGGATCAAAAGCATAATTAGTGTCTTTTGCAGCCATTTTTCGGTGTTTCAAAAATAAATCTCTTATGTCCTCATCAGACATTTTCTCATCATAAAAACAAGCTTTAGTAGTCATACACCCATACTTATTACCAGTATCTAAAATACGAAGCCCCTTAACTTTAGCAAGACCATTTTTTAAAATAGCATATTTTCCTACCATTAAAACATTTTTATTAAATTTTATATTTTTCATAATATCCCCCCAACAACCAAGAAAAGTATATAATTTTTTCTCTAGAAAGTCAATTTTTTCCATACTTTTCTCTATCTACAATTGGAAACTCTAAATTCATTCCCTCCAATTCAATCCTATTAACCACATAATCCTCATCATCAAATATGATTTGTGTATAATAATCTTTTTGCTTCATACTCTTTCTATCCAAATCTTTAAGTGGTATTCCCGCTTTATAGAAAGCCTCACCATATTTTTTAGCATTCTCATCAGTTAATTCTATATATCCCTCTTTCATTAAAGTCTTAGCAAAAAGAGCGTCTTCTACAAAATATCCAGGATCAGGAGCCATCAAAAGTCCTGTATTTTCTTCTTCTGTATAATATCTTCCCTCATTACAACGATTAGTGGTAAAAAACTGTCTATAAGTAACATCAATTAGATAAGTTTTAGTCTTAACTGTTTCCAAATCTTGATATGGAAATGATACTGTTCCAAAGACATGATTAAAAGGATAATCAAAACATTTACTTGCACTATTTTTAGTAACCTCAAATCCTAATTTTTCAAAAGGCATTATTGTTAAAGCTTGTCCTAATTCGCAAAAACCATTCAATGAGTTTGTTTTTATATCAATTCCCAAACTAGAAAAGGCACTTCTCGCATTACTAACACTATAGTCTAATAATATCTCAATCTCTTTAAAAGTTAATCCTTCTTTAAAACCATTCTTTTTAATATCATTATAATGATTAATAGCATTATCTAATTCTATTCTATCAATTTTTTTACTTTCTGGTTCTTGATAGATAATATAACTTTCATTTTCACCTAGTAAATATAAGTTATATGCAAAAGGCAAACTAACATCGAATTCAGATGACAACTTATAGTATTTAGTCCATAATGATGATAACAAATTATGTTTAGTTTCATTATCTAAATCTTGATTATAAACATCCATAATTGCATTCAAAATATCTTTTAAAATATCCATATCAACCTCTTAAAATAAACTCAACTGGTTAGAGTCAGGTAACTCACTAACAATTCCCATCTCTACCATTTTATCTGTTAGCGTCTTAGAAACTTTACCTCGTTTTTGCAAATCTTCTTTACTTAAGAATGGTCCTTTATCTCTTGCTTCAACAATTGTTTTCGCCACTGTAACTCCAAGACCATCTATCGTTTTAAATGGTGGTATCAAAGTATTTTCATGTTCTGTATCAACAATAAACCTCGTCGCATCACTTTTCTCAAGAGAAATTGGTGCAAATTTAATACCTCTAGCTGTCGCTTCCAACGCTACATGTAAAGAATCTATAATACCCGTCTCTTTATTAGTCGCTTCAAAACCTTTCGCCATTAAATCTTCATAACGTGTTTTAATCGCATTATACCCTTTTATCATCGTCTCAATATCAAAATCATCTACTCTAATTGAGAAGAAAGCTGCATAATAGTATAAAGGTTGATAAACTTTAAACCACGCTATTCTAATCGCACTCATAACATAAGCACAAGCATGTGCTTTTGGGAACATGTATTTTATTTTATGACAAGACTCAATATACCACTCAGGCACATGAGCTTCTCTCATCTCTTCAACCATACCTTTCCAAGTTTCTGGATCCTTTGTCGCTTTACCTTTTCTAACATGCTCCATTATTTTAAAGGCTCTAATTGGTTTCATGCCCCAGTTCATCAAGTTAACCATAATATCATCACGACATCCAATAACGTCTTTAAACGGCACAATTTTATTTTTAATTAATTCACTCGCATTACCTGCCCAAACATCAGTACCATGTGATAGACCAGATATCTTAACAAGCTCTGCAAAAGTACTAGGTTTTGTCTCTACTAACATCTGAATAACAAACCGTGTTCCTAACTCCGGTAATCCAAGTGTTCCTGTTGAACACAATATATCTTCTTCACTAACTCCTAAAGCTTTAGGACTAGAAAGAATTGAGAATATCTTTTTATCATCCATTGGTAAAGTTGTAATATCAATACCAGATAAATCTTGTAACATTCTAAGAACCGTCGGATCATCGTGACCTAGAATATCAAGTTTTAACACATCTTGATCAATCGCATGGTAATCAAAGTGTGTTGTCCTCCAAAGCGATGTATTATCATCAGCAGGATATTGGAAAGGTGTAAAATCAAAAACATCCATATATCCAGGAATAACAACAATACCTCCTGGATGTTGGCCCGTTGTTCTTTTGACCCCTGTACATCCAATAGCAAGACGTTCAATCTCCACGCTTCTTTTATCAGGATTACCATGTTCTTCAAAATACCCTTTAACATAACCATATGCCGTTTTCTCAGCAACTGTACCGATTGTTCCAGCTCGATAAACATTATCAACCCCAAACAACACTTTTGTATACTCATGAGCTTTCCATTGATACTCTCCAGAAAAGTTAAGATCAATATCGGGAACTTTATCAGCATTGAAACCAAGGAAGGTTGCAAAAGGCATATCTTGCCCTTCCTTACCTAAAGGTTGTCCACATTTAGGACATATTTTATCTGGTAAATCATAGCCTGATGAATAATCTTTTCCATAAGACTCCCCATTCTCATCACTAAACTCTGAATATTTACACTCTTTATTCCGACACAAATAATGAGCAGGCAATGGATTAACCTCAGTTATACCCATCATTGTCGCGACGAAACTAGAACCAACTGAACCACGAGACCCAACGATATAACCATCATCATTAGAGTGTTTAACTAACTTTTGGGCAATCAAATAAATAACATCGAACCCTCCACCAATAACACCACCTAATTTTTTCTTCATACTAGCATCAAGTTCTTCTTCACTACTATCTGGATTAGTTATTTTCAAGTTCTCTTTTATTTTCTTTTTAACCTCATCAAAACCTGCTAACAACGTCTCATGTAATCGTTTAAATAATTCTATCTTAAAAGCTTCTCCTTCTAATTTACCTTCTCTTTTAAGTTCATCTTCTATCGCCTCATAAACCCCATCACCATATAACTCTTTACTAATTCTCTCTTCAATATTATATGGCAATGGATCTCCATACATATCACTAGCTTTAGAAAAAACAAGTTCTGTAACTGTCTCTACACTTTTATCAATTTTAGGTGAAAAAGGAATACCACCTGTTTCAATAATAACCTCTAATATTTCTGCCATATCAGCTATTTTCTTAGGATTATCAATAACAATTAGTTTTCTTGTCTCTTCATCTAAGAACAAAAAGTCATTAAGCATTTCTTTAGTAGTCCTAAAATGATTACTCGGAATATTTTTAATTCCCCCACGTGCTAAAGGATGTCTTCCCCCTCCTGGCACTTTTTGATTTATAATTATTTCTCTATATATTTTATCTGCTCTTGTTATATGATGAACATCCCCAGTTGCTACAATTAATTTACCCGCTTCTATTGTTGTATTGATAATTTTCTTTATATTAGTAATAATCTCCCCTTCGTTAGCAAAGTCACTGGTATCAATTAAATGAACATAACACTCTGGTGGTTGTACCTCAACATAATCATAGAATCTAATGATATTAGATAATTCTTCTTCACTCTTACTAGTCGCTTCCCTAAATACCTCTCCTTCATAACCTCCACTACCAATTAAAAGGCCTTCCCGATATTTTTCTACTACACTTCTGGGAATACGTGGTGTTTTATACAAATAGGTTGTATTAGCATAACTGACGATTTTAAAAAGATTCTTTAATCCCACTTTATTTAAAGCCAAGATATTAATATGATTAGTTCTACCATATTTATATGACTCATCTGTCGCAACTAACCTCTCTAAAGCATCCATTGTTTCAATATTACGATTATCAAGCTTCTCAAGCATTTTATAAAAGACTAACGCTGTCCCTTCTGCATCATAATCTCCTCTATGATGAGATTCTTCATCCCAAGGTACATTATATCTTTTAACTAAAGCCGATAAACTATGTCTTGCATATGTATTATCAAGAGTTCTAGATAATTCCAAAGTATCTATAACAGGATTTTTAAACTCTCCAAGATTATATTTACGATAAGCCATCTCCAAGAAGGATACATCAAATTTCGCATTATGGGCAACCATTGGTAAATCAGCAAACCACTCTACAAATCTCTTAACAGCATTTTCTTCTGTATCTTTATCTTCAAGCATCGCATCTGTTATATTGGTAATATCAATTATTTTACTAGGTAAAGGTCTTCCGGGATTAATAAGTTCATCATAACGTTCTAGAATAACGCCACCCTTCATTTTAACCGCACCTATTTCAATAATAGAGTCAGCTCCACCTGCATTAAAACCAGTTGTTTCAAAGTCAAACACTACATAAGTTTCATCAAGTAATTTATGATCATTCGCTCTAATAACGATATCTACTTTATCATCAACCATTACAAGCTCTGTTCCATATAAAGCCTTAAATTTCTCATCATCACTTTTACCTTTATTATAGCCTTTAACAAGATTATAAACATGAGGAAAAGCTTGTACTCCATTATGGTCTGTAATCGCAATCGCTTTATGTCCCCACTCCATCGCTTGTTTAACTATTTTTTCTTCATCCGCAACTCCATCCATCTGACTCATCTTCGTATGGACATGTAATTCAATTCTCTTTTCTTCTGCATCATCTATTATTTTTTCTTCTTCATGATCTATTGGCATAATATCTCTAGCATTAAGCACCAACTCA
Source organism: uncultured Bacilli bacterium (assembly GCA_944331915.1). Lineage (GTDB taxonomy): Bacteria > Bacillota_I > Bacilli_A > RF39 > UBA660 > Onthousia. Next base: position 25,578 of record CALVIR010000016.1, read on the forward strand.
TCGTGAGAAAAACTATCTTTTTTGGTATTTCCTCTTATCTTAAACCATTTTCCTACTTTTAACTCTTTACATAGTCTTTCATACTCTTCATCTTCTTTACAAAAAACTTTACAAGCAATACTATCAGTTTCATCTGTAAATTTTAGAGTAATTATTTTAAAGTTAGATTTATTAGACTCAAAGTAATCAACTCCAAAGATATATCCTTCTACTGTAACATCATTATCTTCACCTAATAATAAACTCATTTTAATAGGATCATTATCGATAATTCTTCCTAATATACAGCCTTCATCTCTTTTTTTAGAAACTCTTACATAACTCCCCTTAGGTTTCTCTTTAACCACTGGATTTTTAATTACCTCTGGTATACTAACTGTAACTGATGCTAACTCTTCATTAATCTCTTTAATAGTCTCTCCATCTTCCCTAATCATAACAGGAATATACTCGTTATAGCCAATACTATGATAAAAGTCATTAATATATTTACTAATACTCTTAAGTCTATCCTCTTCTTTTTTATTAAACGCTATTAATCTAAGATTATCTTCTTCTAATTGCAAAGCATCAAGATATATTTCTGTTATATTGATAATCCCTTCTTGTTTTAATTTCTCAAGAATATTATTGTAATAACTAAGTAATAAGGTATTATCTTTACTCTTAACATCAAAGTTAAAACTAACATCTTTTCCAAAGACATTTTTATTAGTAAAAAGATTCTCTATTACCTCATAAGGTAAATAATTATTAACAGTAAGCTTAATCAAGACATCTCCCTTATTTTTATGAATAATAATTTTATCTAAACTAGCTCCCTCAAAGAACGAATAATATTCTTCTTTTAGTTTTATTCTTTGTAAAAATAAGGTTAATTTCTCTTCCATACTGCACATCTCCTGTTAAATAATTTCTAATTCTCTTATTTTCAAAATATATTTTTGATTTTTAATACAAAAATCAATAAAGGTATATAGATCCACCCCAGCCAATTTTCTTTCAAAGGTATATTTATCAAGTTCAAAGACGATATTATCAGCAAGCATTCTATTTAGTATCTCTTCTTTAGAATATCCTAAGTACATAAGAAAATATGGGTATAATTGTCTCTTTAAGTATTTTAACGAATTATCCCCTCTTAAGTAAACACTTTTTCCAAAAGTTCTAGAAGCAAGTTCATTATCAATAGCAAGTTCAATTGTCGCATCTACTATATCTTTATATTCTAGGTTATAATTGTCTAATTCTTTTTTTAATATATAGTGAATTATATTAATAATAGCCAATTTATAATTACTAACATCACTCCTATTACCCCAAGTAATAGTATTAACTCTTCTATTTTTAGGTACCATCATCCCTATAACATCAAGTCTTTTATCCACAATTAAAACATGATATAGTTTAATATCAAATTTTAAGATATCTTTTATATTTTTATATAGATCTTTTTTTATACTATCATAAGTCTTTACTAGTTCTCTTCTATATTCTTCTGTAACATTTCTTATTTCTTTATAGATATCACTTTCTTTAACAAGATCAAAAATAGTATCATCATCTGGTATATAGTTTTTAGGATCTTTAAGTATTTTTGCCTCTTCCCTTCCTAAAGCATTGTATAAGTGACGATAATTTTTCCACAGTTTTTGTTTAAATAGTTGTACTTCATTAGAGATAGAAGGTTTAAATAACAAATTCCAAATCAAAACATAATCGTTTAAAACAAAATTCAAATTCATAATTTTCCCCCTAACTTTCTATATATCAAGTCTATCACAAATATTTTAAGATTTAAAGAAAAACTATCAAGAATTCTCTTGGTAGTCTCTCTCATCTAACGAGGATTAAATTTTATCACATATTAGGACTCATCACAAGGCGGAATGAATAATTACCACCAGCACCACCAATATCGTAGGTAGTGCCAAAACGAAACACTCCAGCATTAGTGTTATGACTATAGTGACCGCCACGCCCAAACCATGGGTATTCAGCACTTATCATTGTCTGTCCATCACTATACCATCCTGCCGTTTCACTTAAACTGTGTCCAAAACACACATCACCATTACATGCTATATTTGCTGTACTACTTGCATATTTATCATAGTATTTTGATTCAGGCATTGTTGTAAATCCTGAATTACCTACCATATCATTATAGTTACCCATCACGTATTCCCAGGCTCCACCTGACATATCATAAACACCATAGATTGTTCCTGTTGTTGAAGCTCCTACACCTTTTCCCATGAAACCATTTTCATCTCTAGCATTATTATCATATGTTTTGAGTTTAGGTTTTTTACAAAAAAAGCATCAAAAATTTATAAATTTTATATTCAAACACAATAATGTACCAA
>CALVIR010000017.1 GCA_944331915.1 uncultured Bacilli bacterium
TGGGTTTCTTTCCAATTTATAACAAACTATTAAAATTTATAAAATTACTATTGACTTTTAATAGTTAGTCTCCTTATCTTTATTAATTTCTTCTAAAACGAAGTTAAGTAGCTTGTTATATTACAACATTACAGCATTACAACATTGTTCTATTTTTTATCAACTCCTTTTAATTAATACTTTACTTATCTTTAATTTATCATATATATTTCTAAATTTAAAGTAAAAGTCTCTCTATAATAGAATATAGAAAGACTTATTTTAAAACTTTACATTTACTATGATTTTTAGGACAATTTCGTTTTTTTATTAGCTCATCCATACAGCAAGACAAGACACTCCACTCTTCACTTGTTAATTCTTGATTTTTAGCTTGGCTTAAAAACGATAAGGCAGCACTGTTTTCTTCTAGATATTTTTTAAAAGCATTAGCACCACTTGCAGAATCAGCCATCTCATAAAAGGCCATTTTCTCTTCATCAGGAATTTGTAAACAATCTATAAAGGCTTCTAAAATATTGTTATGACTGTTTACTGGGGCATTTCGTGCTCCCTTCTCAATGTCACTAAGATAAGCAGCAGATATTCCAACAGTCGATGCTAAATTTCTAAGGGAATAACCCTTATCTAATCTTTGCTGCTTTAAACATTTACCAAATGTATATTTATTGTAACTACTTTTATCTATATCATTATAATTCATAAAGCCTCTGTTATTAAGAGATACCTCCAAACCTAGAGAATGGTAAAATAATGAATGTCGCTTTACCTAGTATCTTATCTTTACTAATAAAACCTAATTCTCTACTATCAAGGGAGTTATCTCTATTATCACCTAAAACTAAATAACTATCATCAGGAACTTCTGTCGTTCCTAGTTCTTCAATATCAAAATCATCTGTTTCTAAACCAGCGATAGGTTCTTCTATCTTTTTTCCATCAACATACAAAGTATTATCAATATATTTAATATTTTCACCAGGTAAGCCTATAACTCTTTTAATTAAATATTCATTAGGCATGGAAATAACAACAATGTCAAATCTTTTAGGATCACTAAAGTAATAAGCGGACTTATTTAGAAGCATTATATCTTTAGGATGAAGAGTTGGTTCCATGGATTCACCATTTACTTTAATAGGTGTTACTATAAATACTTTAATAAATACTATAGCTACGATAATAAGAAGATAGGGAGCTAAACTTTTTATTCTTTCTTTCATATTTTTTTAACCTAAAGGAAAAAATAAGACCTTTAAGTCTTATTGTTGTCCTCTTTCTTTAATACGATATTGACCTTTGCTATTTCTTAAAACATTTCTTAGTTTAGCACGTCTTACTTTACCGTGTCTTACAACTGTAATAGCAGCGATTTTTGGGGAATGAAGAGGAAATGTTCTTTCAACTCCAATACCACTTGACATTTTACGAACAGTAAATGTTTCACTAACGCTACCACCACGACGAGCGATAACGACACCTTCAAAAGCCTGAATTCTTTCACGTTTACCTTCGATGATCTTAACATCAACACGAACAGTATCACCTACTCTAAATTCAGGAACGTTCTTATTAATTTGTTTTTCATTAATTTTGTCAATTACGTTCATATAGATCCTCCTTTACTTATAACCAATGTTCATAGTTCAAAGACAAGCGGAACATTTTTTTTGACGCTTATGATTATAGCACACTAAACGTATTATTGTAAAGATTTTTTGCAAATTTAATCTACTTTTACCCTTACTAAAGCTTGATTATCAAAGTTAAGGGCTTTTATTACCTCAGTCATAGTCGTAATATTCATACTTTTAATTAATTCAACATAATTAGTAATTACTTGATGGTAATTAATTAAATCATCAGTAATATTATCAACTAAGGTATCAGCATAATCTGTTTTAATAACCTCACCTGAAATCCAAACTTTTTTCATTCGTTCTAAGTCTTCTTCAGCAATTTTTAAATTAGCTAAGTAATTTTCTAATTCTTTTAAGAAAACCTCAGTATTTAAGCTGTCGATTTCGGCATAGAAAGTAATAATACTGCCTAAGTTTTGAAAGTAATAACCACTACGACTAACTAATTTACGAACTCTAGTCATTTCTCTAAAGTTAGAACTACTACCAAAGCAAAGAGAGGTTATCATATTTAAATATAGGTCTAACAAAACATCACTTTTAATAGGAAAATTTGCTCTGGCCATTTTATATCCTAAAGCTAGTTTTTCTACTTTAGCATCAGCTTTTAATTCTTCATATGATTTTATTACTTTAATATCTTCTTTATAGTCTTTTCTTTTAATATTAGTCGCTTTAGGAAATTTATATTTTTCTAATGTTCTGATTGTCGTTTTAACTATTAAATCAGGATCAACCGCTCCTCCTACAACTAAAAACATATTATAGGGTTTATAAAAAGTGTTATAACAGCTATAGAGATTTTCTTTAGTTATCGCTTTAATACTATCAACAGTTCCTCCAACAGTAGTATTATAAGGAAGATTTTTATATAAGTTTTTACATAGACATTTAAAAGCTAAATAATCTGGATTATTATCATACATTTTTAATTCTTCATCAATTATACCTTGTTCTTTTTTAATATTTTCTTCAGTAAAATATGGTTCATTAACAAAGGTTAAGAGATATTCTAAATTCTCTATAGCTTTTTTATTACCTGTAACAACATAACAGGTAGCTTTATAACTAGTATAAGCATTGACATAACTACCACTTTTAGCATAGAACTCAAAAGGTGGTTCACCTTCTTTAGTTTCAAACATTTTATGTTCAAGAAAATGAGCAATTCCTTTAGGAAAATTAGTCATTTTATTACTGTTTAAGGGAATAAAGTCATTAGTTAAAGCACCATAATAAGTGCCATAGGTATAATAAAAATTCTTTTTCTTACTATAAGGAGGATTAGGAATAATAATGATTTCTAAACCATTATCAAGTACTTCTCTATATATTGTTTTATCAACATCTTTAAGTATTACTTTCTCCACTATTTTCTCTCCCTTCTAGAATATAAATTGTATTGATACTAGTCTTTTTAGCGACAGCAATGATTTCTTCTTTTGTAACTTTTTGCATTTTTTCTCTTTTCGTTTCAATATCATCTACTCCCAGTAACTCAATCATGTAGTAACTTTCAATTATTTGCAAGGCACTTTCAATAATATCATCTAAAGCACTAGTATAATACTCTTTCGCTTTTGTAACCATATCATCATCAAACTTACCACTTGCTAAGTCTTTAAGTATTTTTTTAATTATTTTAATCGCTTCTTTACTTTTACCACTACTAATACCACCTCTAATAATAATGATATTGTCTAATTTATTAGGAGTACTTGAAATGGTATATGCTAGGGAGTTTTTCTCTCGTACCTCACTAAATAGTAATGATTCTGTTCCTCCTCCTAGAATAACATTTAGTAATGATAATGGATAATTACGTTCATAATCAGTTAAATCAAGCGTATTTAAAGTAATAATAAGATTGTCCTGACTACTTTCTATATCTTCAGTTACTACTTTTACTTTAGAATTTTTTTCTCTTGTAACGAGAGTTGGTAAAGCTTTTTTCTTATAGGTATTAATTGGAAAGATTTCTCTTATTAAGTTAGTCATCTCTTCCCCATCAAAGGAGCCAAGAACAAAGATATCTACATAGTTATGTTTAATAACGTTTTGATAGTATTCATAAAGATTTTCTTTAGTTATTTTTTCTAAATCTTCTAGATATCCTATACCTCTATAACCTGTTACAGATGAAGGAAATGACTCTTCTAATCCTCGCATTAGGGCATAAGTCATTTTATCTTCAACAAGACGTTTTAAGTCATTTTTATACTCTTCATAGACAATATCAAATTCAGGCTCACTAAAGCTATTATGTTCAACTTTAGGATTAAAGATAATAGAGTTTAATAATTCTAAACTTTTTCTAAAATTACCAGGTTCTGTATATTTATCATGTAATACTCTTAAACTAATACTAGTATCTAAGTAATTACCAATTCTTCTATTTGTTCCTGCTATATTAACAGCATATAGATCTTGTTCTTTTTTCGTAAGTTCTACTTTACTAGGATAATCTTTTGTCGCTAGCATTAAAATACGTGCTAAAAAATTTCTTTTTGTAATATTTTCTTTAAGAGCTTTTTCTCTAAAGAATATTTTAACTGTAATAGTCTTATATAAATCAGTCTTGATTAGATGTAGATTATAAGACCCTAATTCTTTTTTTGTGTATTCCATAAAACACCACCTTTATACTTAGTATATCCCATATTTCTAATCTAATTCAATTAATGCATCAAGACTTAATTTAATCATTTGATTTAAGTTTTGTTCTCTTTCTTCACTAGATAAATAGCTGTCAGTAAATTCACTATCAACAACAGTAAGAATAGTTCCGGCTTTTTTGTTTAAATGATTAGCTAAACAAAAAAGTATAGCTGCTTCCATCTCATAAGCTAGATAATTATCACTAGGATATAGTTTTAAGTAACGAGTTTTATCAACATAAGGATCAAAGATATCACTTGTAATAATTCTTCCTGTATGAACATGTATTTGGTGTTCTTTAGCTTTAGCAACTAGTTTTTCAGTAACAGTATCTGTCGCTTTAAAAAGTTTATTATCATCATCAAAGAATAGTTTAGGATAACTACTAAGTGTATAAGCATCAGTAGCAATAACTAGGGCTTTAACTAAGATATCTTTATTAGCAGCTCCACTAGTACCTATTCTAATAATAGTATCAACATCATAAAAATGATATAGTTCATAAGCATAGATACCAATAGATGGTCCACCCATACCTGAAGCAAAGACTGTTATTTTAACTCCTTTATAGGAACCAGTATAAGCAAGCATTCCTCTAACAGAGTTAACCTCTTTATAGTCATCAAGAAAATTTTCTGCAATATATTTAGCTCGTAAAGGATCTCCTGGCATAATTACTTTTTTAGCAATATCCTCTTTCTTACTTTCAATATGTGCCGTCATAAATCTTACCTCCTTTTAAAGTTATCAAACGGTTAAATATTTTTATACCACATAGTTAAATTATATCTTAACTATAGCAAAAAAACAATTATCGTTTCCAATTTATTTTAAATTTAGGCCAAGAAAAAACGTCATTATGACGCTTAATCGTTTTAGGAAGCAAGGGCAAGGGTGAAAGGTCGTTCTTTTGTCCCATCTCCTCCAGTGATAATGACGTTAGATTTTAGATTTATTGATGGACGCACGCCAACCGAAGAGCTTAAATACGAATCGCGGTTAGCGTAGCCACTGCCGATGACGATGCGCACGTTAGACGAAGAATATGGTGTTAACGTCCAATAATACGTATTATTTCCATATCTATCAAATTGTCCTGCCATTAATTCTCCCATTCTCAAAAGTCCTACTTTTGCTGTCGTTACACTTATTGTTAGAATATTATCTGTTGTATTTGTATATTTCGCTAATTTATAACTATCCCAATTTTTTACTGTTCCAAGATACCAGGTTGTATTATCCTCTATCATCGCTATATCTTCAGCAGTCAAATAGCCATTTCCTGTATTCAAATAACCATTATTCAAAAATGTTCCTATTCTATTAGTACTCGAAAAAGTTGTATTACTTCCAAAAGAACTTGTTACAAATGTTCCTCCACTCTTTAACGGTTCGAAACTGACTATTTTGGTACCACTATCATTTTCATGGCTTACTATACGATACAAATTATTTTCTCCTGTCCCAAATCTTATATATTCACCACTATATCTTGTATTTAAAAGTGTTCCTGAAAGGTCTTTTTCATTATCTCCACTAAGTCTATATGGGTTATTTATTGTTCCATCACCATCAACAATTCTAACGCTAGATTTTAAATTTATAGATGGCCGCACGCCACCCGAATAGCTCGAAGGCGAATTGTAGCTCGCGCCGCCGCCGTGGTACCCATACCGAACGTAGGACGAAGAATATGGTGTTATACTCCACCAATCAAGACCATTATTTAAATATCCATTGCTAGAAAAAGTACCACTATAACTCATTTGATATTCATACATATTAAGTAAACCAACAGCATCTGTTACCATTGTTGTTTCTGCTGGTTTTGTTATACTACCTAAATCTGTATCATCCATTGTTGCATTCCATACACTATCTAACTTAATAAAATTCTCATAATCTCTTAAATTTCCTAAGAACCCATCAACACTTGTATCATTTAACCACTCTTCCATATAACTACCTTCAAATGCTGTACTACCGCTTGAGTAAATAATTGCACTTATATTCCACTGTGTCACTAGTTTAACACTATTATTACCTGGATCTATCGATACGGCTCTCCATAATTTACCACTATACCAAATATAGTTATTTGGATCTGTTCCAGTTATAAATGTCTGATCTGGATCTGTTGTATTTATCGCTCCATTTTCTCCTACTCCTGATAATAATACATCAGCAACAGGACCAGTTGTAACGGGCATTTTGTCTCCATCTTTACCATAGACATTTATCTTGACACTAAATTCTAAACCTCCTCCACCACCTTGAGGATTATATTCTTCTGTTACATACATTCTAAGACGGTAATTATTAGTTTCACTTGAGTTCATACTACTTGTATATAAACTCATTTCTCCTGATGGTCTTCCGGTATAATTATTTGATGTAGACTCTTCACTATATGTCTCTGGAACCATTAATGCTTCTTCAGATCCATCACTATTTACTTTAGTTAAGTATAACTTAATATTAGAGCCATCTATCTTTCTATCACTTGTCGTTACATCTTTAGCGCTTATTTCATAGTTAATATTTACATTACCGGTAATATTACTTGAAATAGTAAAATCAAAGTACTCTCCTTCTGTTAATCTTACTGTACCTGTTGCATCAGTTGTCGGTAATGCTCCAGTCATATTAATAACATTATCACTTTCTTCATAAGTCATTGTAATTGCTCCACTTGTTATACTATTTACTTTTGTACCAGTTCCCGTATAACTAAAAGCTGCATAACTTACTCCAACAACAGCAACAATCATTATTAAGATTAACCCTAAAATTATTATCTTTTCTTTCTTTTTCTTCATAAACACTTACTCCCTTCATTCAACCACAAAAAAGAACAGAATAACTCTATCCTGCTCTTATTCTATAATTAAAGAAAGTACTTAAGCTTCTAAAGTACCCCCCCCCCAGGTAACTTGTTGTAAACTTGATATATATGTCGTTTTTTGCATTTTTATACCTTCTTTCTATCTTTAACTTAATACAAGTTTAACATAATTTCTAGTTAACAACAAGAACTTTTTAATCTTCATATAAACCATGTATTTTTAATAAATCATCATCACTTATCTTTTCTAATACCCATTTCTTATTATCTTTAACTAAGCTAAAAGTTATGGTGTAATTAGCTTTATCAGTTGTACTTTTCATGGCATTTATTTTATAGTGATCAATCTTTTCATTACTACTTTCTTCTTCATCACTTGCAAATTCATCTTCATGATCATTTATATAGTCTTCCGCTTCACTTAAAGCGTTATTATAGTCAAATACCTCAATCTCAACAATAACATGTGCTCTATCGCCGTTGACATCTTCATTTTTTATTTTATATGATAAGTTTTGATATTGTTTTATCATTAGTTCCTTATATTCTTCCTTATATGACTCGCTATAAGTACTATTATCAACAACACTATCTAATTCTGTTAAGACTGTACTATCTAAGATTTGATATTTACCTAAATACTCTTCTACTCTTCTTGTTGGCGTATTCATCATATCGTTACAACCTGTTATTAATAGTAATATTCCTAATAGTATAAATATTTTCTTCATTATTATCACCTAGATATAGTGTTAACAAGTTTTAGATATTTATACTTTATTTATTAAAAAGTTTTTGTCTCTTTACTTTTCTTACTTACAGTCAATTTTAGTAAATTATATAATTTACTATGGAAACTATTGTAGTCTTTTTGTAATTCTTTTTCTAATTTTGTGAATTTAAAATTAAAGTCAGGATTATCGCTTGAGAAAAACTCTTTATATAAGTAATTTAATTTTGCTTCTTCTTTATTAGTTTTAATCTTTTTTAACTCTTTTTCTAGAAACTTGATCTCTTGTTCTTCTTTTCTTGTTAAATATTTAATCTCTTTGCAGCTTTTTAATATTTCATAATCTAATTCTAAAGGTGTTAGCCCTTCTCCCATACTAAGAACCTCTTCTTCTTCATCTATTAGCATTGCACTTTTATAACAAACTAGTCCTGTGTCATCTAATTCTACAGCGATGGCTTTTTTATCGTTAAAAACAATAGCAGCATATTCAACAACATCAACATCGTTTTTAAAATAGCCTTCTGTTTTATCTTTTATTTTAGATAAGAAACTTTTTTCTATTCTTATTTTAGATACTAATAGATCTTTAATTAGGTTATCACTAACTTTTATAAGAGGAATTCTCTTAATATGTTCTAGATCATCATTAATTTGCCATTCAAAATACTCTCTTAGTTTTAAGTTTTTTGTCCAGTTAAGTAAAATATCATAAATATAAATCATTTCTTCTCTTCCTTTCGTTTTAATTGTATTAATGCTATAAAGATTAAAATAAGACCAAGTATTAGGGAATATAGTCCAAGTTTTGTAAGCATGAAAAGAAGATATTCTTTTAGACTATAACCAAAGGTAAATAAATTAGAATAAACGATTACATAAAAAAAGCCAAAAGTTGTTAGAATAAAACCTATAAGACCAATTAGTAAATATTTAATAGTTATCACCTAATATAATTTATTCTAATTTATTTTTATTATACAAAAAAAATGCTAATTTATACTTAGCAATTTTCCATGAACAACAATTCTTTCGGTATTATCTAAAGAACAGGTAGAAAGAGTTATTATTTTATCAGTACTATATAATAATTGTTGATAGTCTTTGTTACTACGGCTTTTTAAAGTATTTAAAAAGTCTAAGTATCGGTCTTCATTTAGAAAATCAGTTTGTAAATAGGTAATTTCTGGTTCTATTTGATATGATGAAAAGACTTGATAAGTGTATAAATTTGTAGGTGTTTTTAAATATATTTTTAAATTTATTTCTTTACTTGTTAAAATATTATCTAAAGTACCAAACATGGTTTTGTTTAAAATATGGTGTCCATAGATAATAAGGTTGTTAGTATTAGAGAGATTATTAAAGTCATTACGATAATCAGCATAGATCCAACCTTTAGTGTTGTAACTTTTATCGATACTGTGATCTAAGTAATATGAGTTATCAGTAGTCTTAACAACGGGATAGTTTATATTTGTTCCTTCAACTCTAATGAAAGCGACAACATCAGAATTAGTAGCTTGTAATTTTTCAAAATTCAAATTGTAAAAGTCATATGATAAGTATTTACGATAATTATCGGTTATGGTTACATTAGTATTAGTGTTAGTATCTGTATTATTATTATTTTGGGAAGAATTATCATCACTTTCTGTTATTTCACTTTCATTAGTATTAATAGAGGTAAAAGGAATATCTTCTTTATAAGTAGCAGATGCTGGTAAGAGAAATCTTAAAATAGTAACAAAGGCAACAACATAAAGAGTTACTATCATAATTAATTCTTGATTAGCAAGTCTTTTATCTAGTTTCTTTTTTAGAGTGATTCTTTTCTTAATAAAGCCAGGGATAAATAAGCTAAGACCAAGATAAAAATAATAGCATAAAGACCAGATAAATTTATTTAGATATTTAACTATTTGTTCAACAGTATTTCCTATCGCTTTAAGTATTTTCATATTCTCTTACCCTCTTCTTCTTTATTAAAAGAATATCACAAAGAGTTTTTGATGTAAATGTTATTGTTCTAGTTCTTTAATCTCTTTAAAATCTACTTTATTAATAGAATCAAATTTTTTACTTATTTTTTCCGTGGTAATAGAAACATTTTCAACATCTTTATTAACAGCTTGAATACTTTTAGATAGTTTATCCCATCTTTCTTTATAACGAGCAAACTCTAAACTAAGTTTATTTAATTCTTCATGAATTACTTTGGCATATTTATCTTTTTCCATGTTTTTAATAATCATTTGAATAACCGTTAAAGTTGATATTAAAGTAGTTGGTGAAGTTATAAAGACTCTTTTTTTATAAGCATATTCAATTAAGTCTTGATGATAAGCATTTATTTCTGCAAAAATAGCTTCGGCAGGTAAAAACATGATAGCTTCTTCACTTGTAACGCCATGAATAATATATTTGCTACTAATTGCATCAATATGTTTTTTGACATCTAGTTTAAAGGCTTTAGCAGCTTCTTCTCTTTCGGTTCTTGATAATTCTTTAGAAACCATTAATTGATAATGCTCTAAAGGAAATTTAGAATCAATGGCAATTGTTCCTAAAGGAAGAGGAGCAAAAAGAATAGAATCAGCAATAGTACCATTAGGTAGAGGACATTGTAATCTATAGATTGCATCATTCTTTTCACCAAAGACATTAGCTAGAATATGTTTTAAGTTTACCTCCCCATATATTCCTCTTGTTTTTTTATCAGTTAAAATACTTTGTAAAGAAATAATATCGGTAGAAAGACTATCTATTTTCTTTTGCGCTTCATCTATTTTTCCTAAACGTTCAATAACAGAGGTAAAAGTCTTATTTGTTTTTTCAAAGTTTTGATTGATTCTTTCATTAACTTGTTCATTAATGGCTAATAATCGTCTTTCCATATTTACATTTAATTTATCAAAATCTTCTCCTAGACTTTTAGTTAAGCTATCTTTAAAGGTATTTAATTCTTTAATTGTACTTATTTCTAAATTATTAAGCCGATCTGTTATTTTTTGTTCATTGATATTCTTCATTAAGGAAATTACTATTAAAATGATAATTAAAACTAGTAAACCAATTATTATATAATCCATATTAACACCTCATAGCAATTATATAATTCCAAACATTTATTCGTCAATAACAAATTAATTAAATTGCTTCATAACCGTCTTTAACACTGTAAACATGATAACCTAAAGTATTTAACTTTTCAGCAAGAACTTTACTTTTAAAACCACTTTCACAGATTAAATAGTAAGTTTGATTTTTATCTAAATACTGATTAGGCATAGTTTTTAACATTCTAGAAGGAATATTTTTAGCATTAGGAAAATGGCCTCTTACATATAAGTAGTTCTCTCTAATATCAATAACATTAGGATTTGTTCCTAATAAGCTTTTTAAAGCATTCAGAGTAATTTCCATATAACCACCTATATTATTATAGATGAAAAAGAAAAATAAGTGCTAAGCACTTATCTCACTTATCTAACTTGTTCTCCTGTAATTCGTAGTTTACCTTTCCATACTTGTCCACCAAAGTCACCATCTATTTCTGTAGTTGGCCAAACTTTTAACACATAGTTGTTACTTTCACCACTGTTTAGGGTACCACTATCAAGAATTCTCGAACCATCAGTACCTAAACTATTAAGATAGGCGGTAGAACCAGCAACGTTATTTTTCGTAAAGTTATATTTTAAATATTTATCATCTAATTTAACATCGGGACTTGTAATCGCAACATTATCTAAATAAATAGTATATTCAGCAGCAGCAGTTCCAGTATTTTCTAAGGTAAAGGAATATCCTTTTAATTCTAACCCTTGACGATCTGTTAAAGGATAAGTATCACTTAAATTAATCATTTCCCCTTCTGTCAAAGTTAATTTTAACGTTCCTAATGTTACAATATTATCTTTTTGTCCTAATCCAGCATAACTAAAAATAGCGTAAGATAAGACAATAATTAATACTATAAGAATAATTAGTAAAACTAATAAAAATATTTTGTTTTTTCTATCTTTCATTTAAATCACCTATACTAGTTAAAGTATAGCATTATTAGAAAACAGTTTCAACTATTTTTTAAAGCAAATCGCTTCTTTTAACATTAGAAACGCTTTCTCCATTCACTTTAAAATTAATAACATTTATATCATAATTGGCAAAAACAGAATAGCTGATAGTATATAAAACCTCTTCTTTTAATTTACTATCACCATCAAAGAGATAATCATTAAAATCTAAAATGAAAACACCATCTACTATTTCTTTATCAGTTAAGACTAAGTTTTCATTTAAAATACTTTGTAAATTATCTTCATAGATATAACTTGTCGTTAGTTCTTCGACAATAATATCAATTTTATCTTTATCATTGTTTACATATTTAGTTACAGGAACATAAAATATGTCATTATCAATATTTTCATTATAATAGATAACTACTTTCGTAATGTCATTTAAACTAGTTAGACAATATTTTTTATTAATTCCTATATCTCGAGAAAGAGGTAAAGTTAGTTTTTTATCAGTATTAGGATAATAGTCTAAAGGGGTTCCATTAACAGAGATATGAACTTTATTTATATCATCTAATTCGGTAAGGGAATAGACAATACTTTCTATTAATTTAAGAGATAACTCTTCTTTAACCGTTAAAAATTCTTTTGAAAAATCTAAATAGACTGTATCTTTTTCCACTCTAACTTCATTTAATTTGGTATTTAATGGGATAAGAGCTTGTAGGTTATCACTAAACTTACTATTACTATTAAGGGTTAAATTATTAATAATACTTTTTATATCAAGGATAAGATCATCATTATCTAGTAATACTTTGGTTTTGACTAAGTGATTATTACTATCTAAAAGATAAATAGAAGAGTTAGCAAGATTAGTTATATATTCAAATTCAAGATTGGTATTAATAGTTTTTTCAGTTGTAGGAATTAGATAGATAGTCATGATAATAAAAAGACTGGCTGTTGCTACTAATATTTTTCGTAAAGCTTTTGTTTTTAGCAATTGACACCACCCATTTAATTGTATGAAAAAAAGTACTAGATTAGTACTTATAAAGTTATTTCTTTTAGTTTTAATAATTCAATAACGGCATTAGCACGACCTTTAACGCCTAGTTTTTGCATGACATTAGAGATATGATTTCTAACTGTTTTTTCACTTATTTTAAGGTTTAAAGCTATTTCTTTCGTCGACAATCCCGTCACTAAAAGTGAGAAGACTTCTCTTTCTCTATCCGTTAAGATACCACTCATAATAATCCCCTTTCAAATACAAGCATTTCACTAGTAGTTTATGAAAGAAGATTTATTTGTTGTAGATAAAAGAACTAATTACCTTCAAATTTTACGGTTATTATTTTTTTAGTATCAAATTCTCCTTGAACTGTTCTCATGATATTATTAGCTAGAGTAACATCATGGTCTTTCTTAGCAGCAACAATGGTAATAGTTTCATTATCTATTTTGACAAAGCTGTTGATCTTATAAGTATCTTTAATAAGTTTTTCAAGTTTCTCTTCTTCTCCTTCAATCACTGCTAAGTTTTTTAATTGTTCATAAGCATTGTTCTTTTCTTCAACAGTTGCTTCTTCTTTTGTCATGGTCGCTTTTAATTCCGTTTTTTCTTTATCTCGTTCTTCATCTAAATTTACTCTTAAAGCCGTTAAACTATCGGCTTCACTAATAGTATCTGTTTCATCACTATCAGTATTTTCTTCAGTCGTTTTATTTTCCTTTTCTAGAGTTGTACTATTACTAGCGATTAAAAGGTCATTAGGCATAGTTATATAATAAACACTAAGAACTAAGATAAGACTGAAAAGAGTTAAAAACCATAAGTTTTGTTTATTAATCATTTGTATCCTCCCTTTTACTAATACACTTTATGAGGGAAGATATTTATTTATGACTTTAATTTAGAGGCAGCATTTAAGACAGCAAGTTTACCATAACAATAAGTAAGAGAACCTTGTTGATAAGCGATAAACGGTGGTCTAATTGGGCCATCACATGAGAGTTCAATGGATGAACCTTGGGTAAAGGAACCACTGGCCATAATAACTTTATCAAGGTAGCCTGGCATAGGACTAGGTATTGGCGTAAAAGCAGAATCAATTGGTGATGAATTTTGAATAGCAGCAACATATTTAACTAAATCACTTTCATTACCAAAGATAATATTTTGGACAATGTCAGCTCGTTCTTCATTATATTTAGGTTCTACTTGATAACCTAATTCTTCTAATAAAGCGGCAGTGAATATTGCGGTTTTTAAGGATGAGGCAACAACAGATGGAGCAAGAAATAAACCTTGTAATATTTCTTTGTTGGCATTAAGACTAGGACCTACCTCTTTACCTTCACCAGGTAAGGTAAGACGTTCCGCACAAAGATTAATTAAATCTTTTCTACCAACTATATAAGCACCGTTAGAGGCAATACCACCACCTAAGTTTTTGATTAAGGAACCAACGGCAATATCTGCTCCTATTTCAATTGGCTCTTTGGCATTAACAAATTCACAATAACAGTTATCAACCATAATAATAGTATCAGGAGAGATTTCTTTAATAAATTTAATGACTTTCGCAACTTTCTCAATAGTTAAGCTTTTTCTTGTTGAATAGCCTTTACTACGTTGAATTTCAATAACTTTTATTTTTTTAGTCGTTAAGAGTTCTTTAATTTTTTCATAATCAAAATCATTATCAATTAAGTCTATTTGTTCATAAGAGATATGATAACTTGCTAAAGAAGAGGGATTAGGAATAATACCAATTACCTCATCTAGAGTATCATAAGGTTTACCCGTAATACTAAGTAAAGTATCATTAGGTCTTAAAAGAGCAAATAAAGCGACTGTTAAGGCATGACTACCAGAAATAAATTGGTTTCTAACAAGGGCATCTTCGGCTTTAAAGATATCAGCATAGATTTTTTCTATTTTATCTCTACCATTATCGTTATAACC
The DNA here is from genome assembly GCA_944331915.1 of uncultured Bacilli bacterium. Taxonomy (GTDB): domain Bacteria; phylum Bacillota_I; class Bacilli_A; order RF39; family UBA660; genus Onthousia. The sequence continues at coordinate 14,873 of CALVIR010000017.1, forward strand.
ATAACCAGTGGTAGCATGAAAGTCTTGTTCTGATACCTCATTTTTTATAAAGGCATTTAAAACTTTAGCACTTATTTCTTTTTCTAAATCATCTATTTTTATAAGTTGGTCTTTTATTTTTTGATCAATTTTCATTTCTAATTCCATCATCTTTTTATTCCTCCATCTATTCTAATTATACTATCATTTATATAACTTGCTTCCATGCTTGCTAAAAAGTAAATAAGGTTAGCAATCTCAACTGGTTCTGCAAAACGATTTAAGAGAATTTTGGCAGTTTCTTTAGCTTTAAAATCAGAACTCAAGTCTTCATTCATTTCGGTATTAACCCAACCCGGAGCGATGGCATTAACTCTTAGGTAAGGAGCAAAATAATTAGCTAGATTATGAGTTAAAGAGATAAGTCCTGCTTTAGCTGCATCATAGTCAATACTCTCTGGATAAGTAGTATCAAGGCCATTAGTTGAAGATATATTAATGATGCTACCTTCCTTTCTTTCTAACATTTTTAATCCTACTTTTCTTGCTAATAAATAAGGACCTACTAAATCAGTATCTAAGGTAGTTAAAAAATCTTGCTTAGTCTTTAACGTAAAATCTTGATCATTTGCGGTAGCAGCATTATTAACTAAAACATCAAGAAAACCTTCTTTGTATATTTCTTCAATTAAATTATTGATATCTTCTTCCTTTGCTAAATCTAATTTATAGAAAGTTACATGAGTATTATATTTTGTTTCTAGATCTTTTTTTAGATTAATAGCACTTTCTTTATCTTGATGATATGTGAAGATAATATCGTGGCCTAGACTAGCAAATTTTATAACGGTACTTTTACCAATTCCTTTAGTTCCTCCTGTAATTAAAACACGCATTTTATCACTCCTTTTTAAAGTTCGTATTAATATTACCATAAGACGTTCCTGTAAACAAGAAAAAAGTACTCTTAGAAAAGAATACTTAGACTCCTATTATACCAAATAGATATAAAAAGGAAATTATTATGGAAATTATTGTAATAACAATCGCTATTTTAGCTTTAGTGCTTTTTTTAGTATCTAGTCCTTGATAAGCTAAAGCAAGAATAATTATATTAATAAGAAAACCAAAGGCATAACCAAAAAAGGATACAACTAACCCTATTAAGGAAAACCAAAAACTAAATTCTGCCATCGTCTCTTGCTTTTTAGAAACTTGATTACTAAAGGTTTGAGAAAAATCTTGAGCATTATTACTTGTATTCATATTATAATAATTAGGAGTATATTGTGATGTACTAGAATTTAGCATCTGATTCATATCAGCTTGATTAACACTACTATAACCAGTACTATTATTATTAAAATTGTTATTAGGTGTAATAGTATTATGTAACTTACTTACCTCTTCAAATAATTTTGCCAGTGATTTTTGATATTCCATTGCAATAATATCAAGTCCATTATGCTCAATTTGAGCATCTCCAAAAAGACTATGGAACCAAGCATTTACCATAAGAGTCTGACCAGAAATATTATAGTTAAAGTATTTAAAACCTTTAAGATTATCCCCAGACTTAAAATAACTCTCCCCATTCTTAGTTTCATAAATAAAATTATTAGCATTTAAATAACTTTGAACTAATCTATCAACAAGACTAGCTTCACAACTAAATTGACAGCTATAAGAGCTTCTTCCTTTTTTCATATTAAATCCTTTCACTAATTATTTTTTTGACTTTCTTCATCTATTTGTACTTTCATTTCCTGTGCTTTTTGCCAACAATCCTTTATATCGAATTTATCCTCAGGAAGCCATGAAATAACTAAATTTACAATTGATGGTAAAAAGAAAATAATTAGAGCAGCTGCTATTTTTATGATTATAGTTTTTAATATTCCTTTTTTATCAGGATTTGTAACCGCTCCAATAATAGTTAAAGCTAAACTTATGATTAAAATAATAGGTACAACTATACAAATGATAGTAAAGGCCGTTTGAAAAAGGGACAGTGTATTTGCTAAAGCATAATCATCACAAGCATCAGCAACTGCTAAAATATACATATCTTTTCACCTCACTTATTTTTTTCACTAACAGCTATACCATCTCCAACCTCGTAGATAGTAGTTGTATAAGCTTCATTATTTTTTAAAAAGGTTATATACTCTTTAATCTTTCTTACAATTCCTCTTAGATTACGACTTGTTATTGTTTTTTCATCTTTTTTTACTAAACCATGAAAATACATGTTATCGGTAATGATATAACCTTCATCGTTTAAATTGCGTTCAAATAATTCAAAGAATTTAATATTTTGAGCTTTAGCAGCATCGATAAATACTAAATCAACTTTATCATCAAGTCTAACATTTAAAGCATCATTAAATATTAAAGTAATGCGATCTTCTAAATTAAATTTTTTTATATTTTTAAGAGCTTCTAAGTATCTTTTTTCATCACGCTCTATACTTATTACCTTTAAATTAGGACTACATAGACACATCATAATAGCAGAATATCCAATCGCAGTCCCAATTTCTAAGACTGTTTTTATTTGATGTTTAATAATAAATGTTGTTAAAAAGTCAATACCCTCATTTTGCATGATAGGTATTCTATTTAAGGAGGCATATTCTCTCATTTCTTTAATCATAGTATAGTTACTACTTACCATATCCAATCACCATTTTCTTTTAACTCTTGTACTTTTGCTTCATGTTCGGCCATGCTTCTTGTAAAGTAAACTTTTCTATTTTTGTCAGCGACAAAGTAAAGATAATCACTTTCAGTTGGCTCTAAGGCCGCAATAATAGCAGAAATAGAGGGATTACAGATAGGTCCTACAGGAAGACGCCCCGCCATTTCACTACTTCTTGTATTATATGGATTATAGGTATTAAACATTTCTTTTGTTAAGTCTTGATCCATCTCTTCGTTAAAGGCATAGTAGGTGGTAACATCACTACCTAAATTCATACCTAAAGCAAGACGGTTGTTAAAGACACTAATAATTAATTTACGATCTTCATCTGTTACACCTTCAAGTTCGGCAATAGAAGCTAAGGTTATAATATCATGAATGTTATTACTTTCTAAAGTTTCTTTATATGGAGCTAATTTCGTCGCTTCTTCATCAAGTAATTTTCTAACAATAGTATCAACGGTTAAATTACTCTTTTGAAACTGATATGTATCAGGAGCTAAATAACCTTCTAAAGAATAATAAATATCAGGATTTAAAATATCTTCAGTTAAAAACCAATAATCATTAATAAGAGTTGTTAAATAGGTTTCATCATTAACTGTTGTTAAAAAATCACTAGCAGAAATATTAGTGTTTTCTTCAATCATAGTAGCATAATCTCTAATAGTTTCTCCTTCTCTAAAAGTAAGATTAATGACATCACTATTATCAATAGTACCACCAACTAAAATCTCTACTATTTCATCTAAACTCATATTCTTAGAAAGATTATAAGTAGCAGCTTTTAAATTACCAACATTATTAAGTTTTAGATAGACTTTAAAGAAAAAGTCACTTTTAATTAAACCTTTATCTTTTAAGGTCTTAGCTATATTAGAGGTACTCATACCACTAGGAATAACAACCTCAATTAAAGCCTCACTACTATTATCAACAGGCATAACATTATATTGATAATACCCAAATAAGCCAATTAAAATTAAACCTAAAAATCCAATTATTAGGGATAAAAAACGCATTTTTCTCATACTGCCTCCCCTATTTTTATTCTTCATTGTTTGTTTCTGTTTGTTTTCTAACCTCTTCTTGGATGGTTTCTAAGATTTTATCAATTATTTGCCATTCTCTTTCTGTTTCAATAGGATCTAGTTTATTGTTATCACTTTCAGGGTAATAAACACTAGCATAAACTTGAACATTGCCCGCATCATCAAAAGTGTTATCAGTATATACGACATAACTTTTATTTGTTTCTTCATTATCAAAGGTGAATAAAACATCATAAGTTGTTTCTTTTCCATATTCATCTTTTAATTTAAATTTATCTTTTAATTCCATTTATTTTCTCCTTTTATCTAAAAATGATTGTAATATAATTGTAGCAGCTATTTTATCTATTACTTGTTTTCTTTTTTTTCTACTTGTGTTAGCACTAATTAACATATCTTCGGCACTCTTAGTTGTTAAGCGTTCATCTTCTAAATAGATAGGAAGATTGACTTTAGTCTCTAAGACTTTTTTAAATTCAAGGGTTGCTAAAGCTCTATCTCCTAGAGTGTTATTCATATTTTTAGGTAACCCCAAAACTAAAGCTTCAATGTTTTGGTCCTTAATTATAGCAAGTAACTCATCTAGACATGATAAAGGATTATTATCATGACGCAACACTTTTAAAGAGCTAGCAATTAAGCCAGTTTTATCACTAACAGCAAGGCCAATTGTCTTTGTACCTAAGTCTAAACCTAAATAACGCATTATTTATTTAACATACTAGTAAGAAGAACCTCAATAATCTTACTTCTATCAATTGTTTTGATTTTGCTTCTGGCATCTTGATAACTAGAGATATATCCTAAATCACCACTAATTAAATAACCAACAATCTGATCAATAGGATTATAGCCACGTTCTTTTAAAGAATTATAAACCTCAAGTAACGTTTTATGAACTTTAGCTTGATCATTACTTACTAGTCTAAATAGTCTTGTTTTATCATCCATATTATCACCTCACTACAATTACTAACATAAGTTTAGCATTTTTTTCTAATAAGTTCAAGTAGAAGAAAGCAATAACATTAAACATGCTGATATTAAAATAAAACCTTTTCTGATTTATATTGTTTAATTATAATTACTAGGACTAAGGTAATAATAACAATTGTTGATAGACTCATTAATAAAATATTAACTACATCTATATTTCCAATAACTATATCTTGGAATAAAAGAGTAAAGTTCAAAAATGGGACTAGTGATAAAAGGGGTGAGGAACTAATTCCAGCCATAAAAGCAATCATACCTGGGAAGAAGGAGATAAATGTTAATGGAGTTAGAGCACTTTGAGCTTCTTTAAAAGTTTTAGATTTACTAGCAATAGCAATACATAAACCACTTATTAATAAAGAGTAAGCAATTATTACAACTATTGCAAAGATTAAACTACTAGGGGATAACATTAAATTAGTATCTTTATATATTTCAAAACTACCATTAGCATAAGCTAAAGAAACAAGCATTAGAATTAAACTAATAACACCGGTAATAATTGATGATAAGGAAACGCTTAGAAATTTACCTATAATTATATCTTTACTTTTTATAGGAAAAGTAAGCAAAGTTTCGAGAGTTCCCCGTTCTTTTTCACCTGCAGTGGTATCCGTGGCAGGATAAGTTGCTGATATTGTAATAGCCATAATTATAAATAGGAAACCATAGTTTACAATGTAGTTGCCATAAAAGTTTTCTGTTTCTTTTAAATCTTTATTAACTGTAATAATATTAGTAACAGCACTAGGATCTATATTATTACTAGCTAAATAATTATTTTGCATTGCTTCTTTATAGGTTGCAAAATAAGTATCCATTAAACTTGTAGCATAAGTACTAGTCTCATTATCTTCACCATTGATTGTATAGGTAGTATCTTCTCTAGTGATATATAAATCAATTTCTCCATTAGCATACATGCTCTCTAACTCTTCAGTAGTTCCACTGATAATTTCAATATCTAAGTTACTAGCAATATCTTGTTCTATAGTACTTAACTCATAATTAAAGCCAATTTTATTATAGTCAGTTATTGGTTTATTAATTTCTGATTCAAATAAAGCTGACATCCCTATTACTAAAGCAGGTATCAAGATTGGAATAATTAACATCATAGCAAGAGACTTTTTATCACGAAACATCTCTCTTAATTCTTTCTTTAAAATATTACCTAAATTACTCATTAGATGTACCTCCTATTAAAGTAAAGAAAGCATCTCTTAGATTAGTTGTTTTAGTAGATTTCTTAATCTCACTAGGAGTACCTTCTTTAATAACTTTACCTTTATTAATCATAATAACATAATCACATATATTTTCTGCTTCTTCCATATAATGGGTAGAATATAAAATGATTTTGCCGCGTTTCTTTTCTTCTTTAATAAAGTCTAAAATAATTTGACTAGAAATAATATCAAGACCACTAGTCGCTTCATCTAAAATATAGTATTTAGGATCATGAACTAAGCATCTTGCAATATTAACTCTTTGGGTTTGACCTGTAGATAGGTTTTCTATTCTATTATATAGGAAGCTATCCATGTTTAATTTTTTAGATATTTCTTTTATTCTAGCTTCTAATTTACTATCCTCTACTCCATAAATATTGCCACACATTTTTAATAGTTCATATGGTGATAACGTATTATAAAGTTTGGTATTACCAGATAAATAGGCAATATTTTTCTTGATTTCAATCTCATTATGAAGGTAATCTAACTTTCCAAAAGAAATAGTACCACTAGTTGGCTCAAGAATTCCTGCAATCATTCTAAGTAGGGTTGTTTTCCCTGCCCCATTTGGTCCTAATATACCGATGATTTCTCCATCTTTAGCTTTAAAACTAATACCATTGTCAGCATAGAACTCTTCTTTTTTACGTTTAGCATTATATTTAACAAACTTTTTCTTTAAGTCTTTAACTTCTAACATAATTCACCTCTTCCAGGCAAAATTATAGCATAGCTGTCACAACGAGGACAATAGAAAAAGAAGAACTTTTTGTCTTCTGTTTTTTTCTATAAAATGTTACTTGTTTTATTAGATATGTTATTATATTCACTAGGAATACCTAGTATGGGTGTTTTACCTCTTTCAAAACTCTTGTTTCAGGGGGAGAAAGGGGAAATGTCTATGGGTAAGAAAGATTTTCTTATTGCATCATTAGTAATAATAATTGTACTTCTGATTATTTGTAGATAGCAAAACACCCTATTACAACTTCGTAATTGGGTGTCTATCAAAATATTTTTTGAGGTAACACCTAAAAGCAAGACTAGGCATTCCTCTTTTTTATTGTATGTAAATATCTCTTACGTATTCATAGTATCATAAATATATATCAATTTCAAGGGGCTATTTAGCATACATTTTTCTACAAAATGTTACTTGTTCGATTGGTTTGTTTTAATATATATGCTACATTATTAACGGAATATCTAGTTGTTTAGGTACTATCCCCTTAAACTTATAATTTTATACTGTTGAAAGGGGAAATGGATATGAGAAAAATAGAAATATTTCTTTGTTTAACCATTATCCTTCTTATTATTTTGAATTATTTCATTATAATTAAATTAGTACCTACTCCTTAGAGTGGTACTATAGCCAAAACTTTTTTGGGATAGTACCTAACAAGTGAAAACTAGGTATTCCCTTTTTTTATTGTATGTAAATTTTCTTTACAAATACATAGTACCATAAGTATATGACATTTTCAAATACCGATTATGCCCAATTATATATAGAAAAAGATAGGACTTATTATCACCTTAATAATCTCCTATCTTTTTTCTTAAAAATCTTTAATTACTCAGCTTCAACGACACTTTCAAATTGTGAATTATAAAGTTCAGCATAGAAACCATTTTTCTTTAATAATTCATCATGTGTTCCCTGCTCTACTATATCTCCATCTTTCATAACTAAAATTAAATTAGCATTTTTGATGGTAGAAAGACGGTGGGCAATAACGAAACTAGTTCTACCTTCCATTAAATGATCCATTGCTTGTTGAATTAATGTTTCCATTCTAGTATCTACACTACTTGTGGCTTCATCAAGGATTAAAATCTTTGGATCTTTTAATATTACTCTTGCAATCGTTAAAAGTTGTTTTTGTCCAGCGGAAACGTTATCACTTTCTTCATTTAAAACCATATCGTAACCATCTGGTAGGGTTCTAATAAAGTGATCAACATGACTGGCAATAGCGGCATCATATACAGCTTCGTCACTGGCATTTAAATCACCATAACGAATATTTTCTTTAATTGTATCACTATAAAGCCAAGTGTCTTGTAAAACCATACCGAACAAACTACGTAAATCATTACGTTTCATATCTCTTATATCAACACCATCTATTTTGATAGAACCACTGTTAACATCATAAAAACGCATTAATAGTTTAACAATTGTTGTCTTACCAGCACCAGTTGGACCAACAATAGCAATTTTTTGACCTTTCTTCATAGTAGCATTAAAGTCGTTAATGATAATTTTATTCTTATTATAACCAAATTTAACATCTTCAAAGGTAACTGTATTACCCATTTTTTCTAGGTCATAATTAACCTTTTTCACATCAGGAATTTCTTCTTTTTCTTCTAGAAATTCAAAGACACGTTCACTTGAGGCAACCATAGATTGGATCATATTACCAACTTGAGCTATTTGAGCTAACGGGTTCATAAAGTTTCTGATGTATTGAGTAAATGATAAGATGTCTCCAACCTCAATTCTATTTTTAATAACTAAGTATCCTCCTAAAATAGAGATTAAAACATAACCAATATTACCAATAAAATTCATAATTGGATGCATCATACCAGAGAAAAATTGAGCTTTCCAAGCCGAATTATAAAGTTTTTCATTAGTCTTACTAAAGTCTTCAATAGTTTTCTCTTCCCCATTAAATAGTTTAACAACTGTATGTCCTGAGTAAATTTCTTCAATAGTACCATTGATTTCTCCTAGATAATTTTGTTGATCTAAGAAATATTTTTGAGAGTGTTTCATAATAAAGCTCATCATAAATAAAGCGATTGGAACAATAACTAAGGTTACTAATGTCATTAAAGGACTAATTGTTAACATCATAACAACAACACCAATTAAAGTTGTAACTGATGTTAGGATTTGCGAAATTGATTGATCTAAACTTTGAGATAAAGTATCAACATCGTTTGTAACTCTTGAAAGTATTTCTCCTGTAGTTTTACTTTCAAAATATGATAGAGGTAATTTATGCATTTTATGAGATATTTCTTCTCTTAACTTAAAAGTTACCTTTTGGTTTACTCCACTCATAATAAAAGCTTGGATATATGAGAAAAGTGAGCTAATAATGTATAGACCTAATAAGGTTAATAAAATACCTGCTATTTTACCAAAGTTGATTCCAGCGGTTGTTCCCATTACTTTTCCCACTAGGCCATTAAAAATTTCAGTTGTAGCTTGGCCTAAGATTTTAGGACCAATAATTGAGAAGATAGCACTACCTATAGCAAAGATAATAACTAAAATTAAACTTACTTTATAGGTTGCTAAGTATTTAATTAATTTCTTTAATGTTCCTTTAAAGTCTTTAGCTTTAGAGGTAGAGCCCATTAAAGGTCCATGATTATTTCTACTAGGCATTTTCTAACTCCTCCTTTGATAGTTGACTTTCAGCTATTTCTTTATAGACAGAACAGTTTTTTAGTAATTCTTGATGAGTACCAATTCCTACAACTTTACCTTCATCTAAAACGACAATTTGATCTGCTTTTAATATTGTATTAATACGTTGAGCAACAATAAAGATTGTAGAATCTTTAGCATAATTATATAAAGCTTTTCTTAGTTCAAAATCAGTTTTAAAGTCTAAGGCAGAAAAACTATCATCAAAAATATAGATCTCTGGATTTTTAGCAATCGCTCTAGCAATAGATAAACGTTGTTTTTGCCCTCCTGATACGTTAGTACCACCTTGACTGATTGGACTCTTATAACCTTCTTTTTTACTTAATATAAACTCTTCTGCTTGGGCAATTCTTGCTGCTTCTATCATTCTCTCATCAGACATAGATTCATCACTATATTTGATGTTTGATTCAATTGTTCCAGAGAATAACACTCCTTTTTGTGGAACATAACCAATTTTATCATGTAAGTCTTTTTGTAAAACATCTTTAACGTTAATACCATCTACTAAAATCTCTCCATTAGTAACATCATATAGTCTTGGTATTAAGTTAATTAAAGTTGATTTACCACTACCAGTTGAACCAATAAAAGCAGTAGTTGTTCCAGGTTTAGCAGTGAAAGTTACATCAGTAATGACATCTTCATCACTATCAGGGTATCTAAAGGAAACATTTTTGAATTCTACTAAGCCTTTAATTCTACGACCAAATTCTTTTGGTTTTTCTGGATCTTTAATAGATTCATCAGTTTCTAATATTTCCATAATTCTATTAGCAGAAACATTAGCACGTGGTAACATGATAGAGAACATTGATATCATTAAGAATGACATAATTATTTGCATAGCATATTGAATAAAGGCTAACATATCTCCAACTTGTAAGAGGCCATTATCAATAGCATGAGCTCCTTGCCAAATAATTAGAATACAAATACCATTCATGATTAGTATCATTAAAGGCATCATTAAGTTCATAACTCTATTAACAAAGAGATTGGTTTTCTTTAAGTTGGTATTAGCATTACTAAATCTTTCTTCCTCATATTTTTGATTAGAGAAAGCTCTGATAACAGGAATACCAGTAATAATTTCTCTTGTTACTTGGTTTAGTTTATCAATAAGTTTTTGAACTTTCTTGAACTTAGGCATGGTTAAGGCAAATAGCGTAAAGATTACCACTAGAACTACAATTATTCCTAACCAAATAATATAAGTCATTGATGGTGCAGTATCAAATACTTTTCTAACTGCTCCAAAAGCAACAATTGGGGCATAGATAAATAATCTTAAAGTCATGATAATCATCATTTGTACTTGTTGAATATCGTTTGTACTTCTGGTAATAAGTGAAGAAATACCAAAGTTCTTATATTCAGCAGTTCCAAAGTTTAAGACTTTTGTAAATTCTTTCTTACGAACACGTTTTGATAGTCCAGAACCTACTCTAGCTCCTAGTAATACAGTTAGAATAGTTGCAGTTACACTAAGTAGAGATAGTCCTAACATTTTAAGACCAGTGATAATGATATAGTTAGTTTGAATACTATCAGTATCAAGTCCTACCTCAATGTATTCTAGTTTTATAGCACTAACAGCACTTTGAGAGATGATACTATCAGGCATAGATGAGAATTGTTCATTGATATTAGTTCTCATTTCTTCAAGTTGTTCTTCAGGTAAGGAAGAAATAATATCAATAAGAGCTACATCTTGCATTTCTTCTGGCATATCTTTTTTGATTTCATTTTGAATATTCTTTGCTTCTTCTTCATCACTTGTAAGCATGAAATCAATTAGGATTGCTTTTTCTAAATCACTATTTAGATCATTTTCATCTTTAATAACATAAACTGGTTCTTCATCTAAAATATCATAGTCATATTCAGAACTCTTTTCTGTTATAAGGTTATAGTTATCAAGTATTTCTTCTTTTGTATCTTGATCAACAAAAAGTAAGATTTCATTTAATTTAGATTCTCTAATTACTTTAGGATTAGTCTCACTAATTCCTCCTTGTTGAACACCGACATTGATAATGTTAGATGTATATTCAGGAATAGTTAAGTCACAGTTAGCTTGAACTACTAAAAGTAAAATAATTAGAATAACAGAAATTATATTATCTTTTAAATATCTAAATATTTTTAACATTCTTTCTCCTCCTCTTTAAGACATCCATACTTTAATATTTCTAATTGTGCATAATAGTCATTAAGTATATCTTGATTAAGTTTATCTTCTTTGAGCAATTTAAATAGCGTTATCATTAAAAGGTGCATATTAATCGCAAAGATAAGTTCAAGATGTCTTTTTGCATTATCAGTTAATTTTTCTAAATTGATGTTAGGAATTAGTTTTTGAAGGAGTCTTTTATCTCGAAAACCAAAGGTTCTTTTAGACTCTTCCATAATAGTGATATTTTCAAGGGACTTTTTAAAGAAATTGATATTGGTATTTTTAAAAGCATTGTAGCAGTTACTGATAGTATCATAAAACATTTTAAAGATATCGCCATTATTTTTAATTAAAGCATCAGTCATGGTCTCTTCAAGAATTTGTCCATGTCGTTCCAAAAGATAAAAGTACAAGTCTTTTTTATCTTCAAAGTACATATAAAAGCTTCCTCTTGATATCCCGGCTTCTTTAATAATTCTATTAATTGAAGCTTCATTAAAGTCATGACTAGAAAACTCATTAAAACTAGCATTAAGTAATTTATCTTTCTTTTCTTTACTAAGCCTTAAAAAGGTATCACTAGGCATAAGTATCCCTCCTAACAGTCACTATAACATTATATGTGACAAGTTGTCATATGTCAACAAAAAATTACAAAAATGTTAATCCTTTTTTAAAATGTCACCATATCTTTAGTTAAAATGTCACCACTAAGTTTTATAATTTCTTTATAAGC
>CALVIR010000018.1 GCA_944331915.1 uncultured Bacilli bacterium
TTCCAAAGAGATATTATATATTAACGTCGGTGATATTTCTATTAATGATATGGTGACATTTTAAAAAAGGATTAACACTTTATATCAGTTATCTTGACATCAATATAATTATAATATACCCTATTTTTTTAGATTTTATACCCTGGCTATATAACCAGTTTACACATCAAAAAAAGAACAGAATACTCCTCTCCTGTCCTTATTCCACGATTAAAGAAGGTGCTTATTTGTCTAAAGCCCCCCCCCCCAGGTAACTTGCTGTAAACTCGATATTCTTGCCATTTTTATACCTTCTTTCTATTATCAACTTAATATAAGTTTAACATAAAATTTATATCATAACAATACTTTTATTAACCAAAAGATATTGCAAATTATCTGTTTAAAAATCTAAAGAAATCTAGTTATTATGCTAGATTTCTTTAATTTGAACAGATAACATTATTGAACAGATAATTCAAACGGATTATCTTTAGTCCCTGTTCCATTAGTTATTATAATGTTAGATTTTAGATTAAAGGTAGGTTTAACTCCGTCTTCTCGTAAATAACCATTAAGATCAGCATAGCCATTATTTCCAATATATAAAACGCTTGATGTACTATATGGAGTAAGAAGCCAATAATATATATTATTTTGATAAGTATCAAATTGTCCTGCCATTAATTCCCCAAGTCGAAGAATTCCAACATTAGCTTCCGTACTCGTCGTTGTATTTATCATATTAATATCCGCATATTTAGCAAATACATAACTCATACTTCGTCCTACTGTTCCTAAATACCACATTGTATTCCCATCTATCATAGATATATCATTAGGACTTAAATAGCCATTATTAGAGTTTAAATAATCTACATTTAAAAATGTGCCGATCGTATTAGAAACCGAAAATGTCACATTATTTCCAAAAGCTGACGTAATAAAATTGCCAGAACTTTTAAGAGGCTCTGCACTAGTTATTTTAGTTAATTCTGGCGTTTCATGACTTACTATTCGATACAGATTATTTTCATCATTTCCAAATCTTACATACTCGCCGCTATACCTTGTATTTAAAAATGTGCCAGTTAAATTGATATCGTTATCTCCTTCTAACCGATAAGGATCATTTTTCGTTCCATTGCCACTTACAATTTTTATATTAGGTTTTAAATTTATAGAAGGACGGACACCATATATAGAAATAGAATAAATACCATCACTAGCATCACCAGAATTATCAACATCATATATTGTTTGACTATCATAAGGTGTTAAAGTCCACCAATAAAGACCGTTATTTAAATATCCAGTTTCCTTAGTAACACCATTATAACTCATTGTATACTCATAAACGTTAAGTAATCCTACAGGATTTGACACTAATACGGTATTATCAAGCTTGGTTGGATCTATTGTTTCAGTCGCATTCCAAATACTATCCATTTTTATAAATTTCTCTGGCTCTCTTAAATTACCTAAGAAGCCATCTACACTTGTATCATTTAACCATGCTTCCATATAACTATCTTCAAAGGAAGATATATTCTCTGCATTATATGATATGGCACTTATATTCCATTGTGTAACTAGTTTAACACTATTATCACTCGTGTCTATTGATACTGCTCTCCATAACTTTCCACTATACCAGATATAGTTATTTGGATCCGTTCCTGTTATAAATGACTGTTCTTTATCTGTTGTATTTATGTTATTAGAACTATCTGCTAACAAAACATTAGCCACATTGTTTTTATATTCTGTAAATAAATGGCCATCACTAGGTAAACTTAAATCATTGTAATCTAATCCTACACCTACACCTAAATTTATTGTTACCCTACTACTAGAGTTATTGGTTATTTTTATCTTATAAACATTACTTGCTCCTACACTACCAGCCGTTTCTAGATTAATTCCTGTTGCCACAGGGGGAATACTAAACCCATCTCCAGTTGCATATCCAGCAGTTACTCCATCAGATAATTCTCCTACATAATAGAAATTAAATCTTGCTATTCTACTATTAGGATTACTTAAAGTAACTGTAAATTCTCTACTAATACCACTATCTATAGTTAAAGTATTTCCTTCTACTCCATCAATTTCTAATTTATAACTTAAAGTCCCTGTTACGATACTAATAGCATTACTTTTTTCTTTTGTTACTGTAAACATGGCATAAGAAAAATAACTTGCTAAAAGTAAGAAACTAATTAATATTGTACTTAATATATATATTTTTGATATTTTTGCATTTAATAATATTCTCTTCATCTCTTACTCCCTTCATTTAAGCATAAAAAAGAACAGAATACTCCTATCCTGTCCTTATTCCACGATTAAAGAGGGTACTTATTTGTCTAAAGTACCCCCCCCCAGGTAACTTGCTGTAAACTTGATATTCTTGCCATTTTTATACCTTCTTTCTATTTTTTATTTACTTAATGATATCATGAAACTAAAGAAAAAACAATAACCTAATGTTACTGTTTTTTCTTAACTTAAACCTCTTGAATAACGGTAATAATCATAGGTTTAGTCTCCATAGTTTTATAGAAATATTTACCTAAAACATCTCTAACTTCATTCTTAATCTTAGCATAATCTACTCTTTTACTACCTTCTTCAATATTTTCTTTAATTATTTCTAAAGACATATCTTTTATTTCTTGAACTAAATCTAAGTTATCTTTAACATAGATAAAACCTCTAGTTAAAATCTCTGGTCCTGCTAATATTTCTTTACTTTCTCTATCTAAAGTACAGCTAATAATAACAATACCATTTTCACCAAGCATCTCTCTATCTTTTAAAACTAAATCACCAATATCTCCTTGATCTTTACCATCTATTAGTATTTCATCAGTTGGAATATGAATATTATTATTAACTAAATTACCCTTAATAAACGTTGCTACATCCCCGTTTTGTTTTAAGATGATATTCTCTTTAGGTATACCTAAATTCTCAGCTATTTCCGCATTAGCATATTGATTACGATATTCTCCTTTAACAGGGAAATAATATTTAGGTTGCATGATATTTATTAAAAGACTTAAATCTTCACGAGAAGCATGATGTAAAAGATGTTTTTTACTAGATAAACTAACAGCATTCACCCCTTGCATCGCAATCTCATCCATAACTAAAGCCAGTCTTTTTTCAATTCCTTCATAAGAAGGTTCTGTTATAAAGATAGTATCTGTCTTCTTAAGTTTAATAAACTTATCATATCCTTTTATTAATCTTTCTAAGTTAGCGAAAGGTTTTTCTTTTTCATCAGATATTAAGATAACAACATCTTTATCTTCAAGATTATCTAAGTTTCCAATTACTCTTTTATCAATTGTTAAATAGTGATTTTTTAAAGCATAGTTTATAGTTGTTTGTAAAGAATGTCCCATAATAACAATCTTGCGATGGGTTTTACTAACCTCATCAAATATTTCTTGAATCCTGTAGAAATGAGCAGGAAAGATAGTAGCAATTATTCTTCCTTCATTTTTAACTAAGACATTTCTAATAAAGTCATTAACTCTATTATTAGGACTAGTATATCCTTCTCTTTCAGCATACATAGATTCACAAAGCAAACATAAAACTCCTTGTTTACCTACATAAGCTAGTTTACCTATATCAGTTTTATATAATCCTGTCATTGTATGATCAAAGGTAAAGTCCCCTGTATAAACTATAGCTCCATCTTTAGTATATAAAACATAACATAAAGCATCAGGTATAGAATGTGTCATCGCAATAGGAAAGATACTCTCTTTACCTAATTCTATTTTTTGATGAGGTAATATCTCAATTAAATGACTTTTTTTAATTTGTTCTTCAGTTAAATCTTGTCTTAATATTTCTAAAGTTAACTTTGCCCCAAAGATTTTAATCTCTGGTATAGCTTTTAATATATCTGGAACTGCTCCAATATTACTATCATGACCATGACTTAAGAAAATACCTTTAATTCTTTTTCTGTTTTTTATTAAATAATCAAAGTTAGGAATAATATAGTCAATTCCTAAATTCTTTTCATTATCGTATTTTAATCCAGCATCAAAAACATATATATTTTTATCAACCTCAACAACATACATGTTTTTACCATTTTCGTTTAGTCCTCCTAAACTAAAAATATTTATTTTACTCATAAATTCTCCTCTCTTTATTTTGTTATCGTTAAAACTTTTTGTTTAATTTCTTGTTCTACAAATCTCGCTTGCATATTATTAACTTTTTGCATATTTTTACTTAAAGACTGTGATTCATATTGTAACGGATATAAAACATAATTATCGAGCAAATGCATATAGTAGTCTCCTCTTTCCATTAATTTATCAACATCTCTTACTTTTTCTAAAATAAAAGGGAAAGCTTCTGTTTCTTCTTGACATGTTCTCATAAAAGAATTTTCTAATTGTTCATTAGCTAAATTAGTGACATTAACTAAAAAGTCTAGTCTTTTCTTTACCTCTTCATCTATATCTTTAGTAACAAGACAAGAAAGCAGATATAAGACAATATCGCTTCTTTGCTCTATCCCAATCTCTGTTAAGTCATAAATATATTCATATAAGTCATTATAAGTTTCTATTTTTTCTTTATTCATAAGGCCAACTTTTCTAAAGCATTTTTAGCAGCTAACTGCTCTGCTTCTTTTTTACTATTTCCTTTCCCTACTCCATATATAATTCCATCTACTCTAACTTGCATTGTAAACTTTTTATCATGAGCAGGTCCTTCTTCAGAGATTAGTTCATAATATAGACTTTTTTTAGATGTTTGTACCGCTTCTTGTAAAGCAGATTTATAGTCAGAGAAAAAAACAATATTAGGGTTTTTAATATAAGGTATTATGATAGTAAGGATAACTCTTCTTACAGTCGCATAACCAAGATCTAAATATATTGCTCCCATTAAAGCTTCAAAGATATCAGCAACAATCGCTTTTTTAAATTTACCCCCATTCGCTTCTTCTCCATGTCCTACTTTAATATAGTTATTAAGTCCTAAATCCATTGAATACTCATATAAAGCATTCTCACAGACATAACTTGCTCTAACTTTAGTCATTTCTCCTTCTGTCTCTTTATAATTACGATAAAGGTAGTCAGCAACAACTAAATCAACTACTGCATCACCTAAAAATTCTAAACGTTCATAATCTTTTTTAGCATGATGTTCATTCGCATAAGATGAATGAGAGAAAGCTGTTTTATATAAGGATAAGTCTTTAGGGACAATATCTAATTTCTTAAATAGTTCCTCCATTTCTAAACCTTCTTTCTATTAAATATGAATTCACCAGTTCTTAAACAAGTATATTATACAGGAAAAACACAAAAAAGAAAAGTAAGTTCTAAAACTTACTCGTAAATTAGGCTAAATCTTATAGTTTATATTTCTAATAACTTGATTATTAAGTTCATTTTCTATATAGGTAATATTATTTTTTTGTCTATTATAGTATTCTTCATTAACTATATTATCACTACATTCTATATTTTCTTTTAAGGATACAATTAAATCATCAAAGTTCTGTTCTAAGTTATTCATTTTATCAGAGATATTGTATAAGCGTTGTAAAAGATAACGATATTTCTGTCTTAATAGTTCTTTTTCATCCATTATTATCACCTATATCAGAAAAACTTTGAGCAACATCTTTCGCTGTTTTTACATATGTTTGAACAGTCTTTTTAAGAGTTGTTACATTAGTATCATGTAACTTTGTAATTGTATTCATCTTCGTTATAAATTCTTCATCTAAGTCTATAAATTGTTTAGTATTATCTGTCTTATAGTAATGATTAATATTAGTTAAGGTATTTTTTATATCGTCAAAATTCAAACTTTCATCGTTTTTATATATTTCAAAGTTATCAATTACTACATTCATTTCATCAATATTTAAGAAATTTTCCATTTTTATCACCATTATTATTCTTTTATTAGTTCTATATTAATCTTTGAAAGTCTATATTTAACTTCTTTTTCTGTCTCTTCTATTTGACTAAAGATTTCTCTTACTCTTATCTTTAACGTTTCTATATTATTTTTTATTTTTATTAGTTCGTTTTTTTCTTTTAGAAGCATTCTTGCTTCATAAGGACAGAAGCTTAAATCTAAGGTATTATAATTTGTAATAATATCGTTTAGATTATTAATGACAGTATTAAATTTTGTTATAACTGTATCCTGCATATTTAAATTGACCGTAATTTTAGTACCTAAATCTTGATAGCTTTCAACAATATAGCGATAAGTATCAGTAAGAGAAGCTAATTCATCATAAGCTGTTTTAACTTTGGCTTTTTCAATATTAATATTATCAAAAAACTTAGTGGCCTTAGGATCTTGCCAATATGAAGAAGCAGTAGACAATAAGTTATACAAGTTAAGATAATTATCTAAAAACTTATCTTGTAAAATTGTTAAACGCTCTACCTCAGTATTTAAATTTTCAATATTTATTTCCATAGTATCACCTATATTTTCATTATACAATAATAACTACCATGTGAAAAGGTAGTTATTGTCATAAAATCTACTATCTAAAAACTAGCCTTCGGCATTAAACATACCAGATATTGTTCCTTCAGTATCAGAGTATGCAGCAATAGTCTCATCAATAGCACTCTTAGTTAAAGAAGTAAGTTCTTCTGTAGCAGAGTCAATATTATTTTTAATTAATCCCAAAGAGTTAACTAGATTTGCTTGTTGATTACCACCAACAAAGCCTGAGTTTTGAACGGCATTTTGAGCTTGAGTCAATGCTGATTTAGCATGTTCTGCAATTGAAGGCAATTTAGCTGCTACTGCATTTGCAGCATCTAAATCAATACCTCTTACTCCACCAACATTTTCTCTAATAACACTGGCATCAATATTCTTATTAATCATTGAAAAAGATTGTGGTGAATATGATGATTCAGTTTGATTAGCCCAATTTTGTCCAGCAGCATTCATTGTACTAACTACACTCTCAAATATTTTATTAGAGCCTGAAATTAAACTATCAATTGAAGGCTTAAAGTGATTAGTAAAAAAGCGTTGTGCTTGATTACAAGCCCATTTATCTGCCATTCCTGCAACAAATTGATTTTGCATTTCATCTCCTAACGCTGTAATTAAATCCTGATATGCTGATTTTACAGATCCTATTGATGAATTAACAATCGAAGGATCAAAACCTGTCATTGCCATATCTTACACCTCCCTATTATATTTATATAGCTTATTATGATAGGTACTAACTATCATAATTACATGGTACTATATTATTTGTTATAACGCAACTAGTTTTACATTTATTTACATTAAGAAATTAAAGTTAACTCTAATTTAGACCTAATTCTCTTAATTTACTTTCTAAATAAGGCATAACCGTATCTTCTACTGGTTCAATATTATTATTAATCAATTTACCAGTATAAACATCAGCAAGAGTATATTTATCTTTTAATTCTTTAGCATAATAAACATAATTATAGTTATTATAACTAAGTAAAGCTAATACATATACTGTTTCATCGAATCCTTCTACATTTTTTATAGTTATTGTATCATAGTCCATTCTCTTCACTTCCTAACTTTACTGTTTTCTACTTGTTCTTGCATTTTTAAAGTTATGGCATTATCAAAGGTTTTATCATTAATTTCACCATCCCAATTATCAGCATATTCTTGATAAACCTCTTTATCTACCTCAATTGGTGTCCCTTTTAAAACTCCATCTTCATACATATCATAAAAGATTGAACTTTTATAAACGGCAGTTGTTTTAATAATTTCTCCATTCATTTGTTCTTTCGTAAATAAATTAGTATTTTTATCTTTTAAATTAGAATAGTAAACATCCCCATTATCAAGCATGCGCAAGTAAAAGTCTTTTCCTTTGTACTCTACTCCATCAATCTCAAAAGTAGGATTATCGCTAAGTTTGGCAAAGTCTAAGTCATAACTTTCATCTTTTAAATCTTCTACGGCTTTATTATACATTTCAAAGCTTGTCTTTTCATCACTAAAAGCTAAACTACCATTAAGATCAAGGACATAAGTTTTAGATGTATTAACATCATTTGTTGCTCCTACTGAATATGCTGTTTGTTTGGCTAAAAGTGGTGCTAAAGCTATACCTCCTACTAAGATAAAACTGTGGACTATTTTACTAGTAACTATTATTTTTTTGCTATCTGTATTTTTCATTGTAACTCCTCCTTTCAATAACTTAAACGTCCATTTTCTATGGCTTCCAGAAAGTCATACAAATTATCAAAATGTACTCCTGTTTCTTCATTAGTATACTCAATTTCTATTGCTTGTAAAGTAGCTGGATCTTGATAGTAAAGTCTATTCATTTCTGTAAATATTTCTCCTGATAAATCATTTATTTTACCTTCGTTTGTTGTACCTACAATTTGGTCAGAATAAGAAACTATAGAGACAACTGAATCACCTAATTGAACTCTTGCATCACCATCTTCCACGCTTGTAGTATTAATTTCTTTCATATAAGCGACAATTTGGGGATAAATATTTTCCCATTCCTCGCCCCAGGAAACTTGTATCGCTGTAGTATTTATAAATGAATTATCAAAAGTATGACCTAATTCATGAATAAATGTGCCAACTATACGTGAATCATTAGTTATTATCTTACCATTAGCAGGATCATAAGCATCTAGAATAGAACCACCATTAATTGCTGTTCCACTACTATATTCTGTATCATAAAAGTTACAAGTAACACCTGCCCATTCACGCAATCCATTAGATTTAACATCAACAATGCAAATGGAAATATTACCATCACTATCTTTAATATGACTTGAAGAAACTTGACTTTTAAAGAAATCTGTTAAATCATTATTTGCAATATCTTGGACATGTTCTATATAAGAGTTACACCCTTCTACATATCGTGTTAGTTCTTCATCACTATAAGAGGAATATACTACGCCATCACTAGTCTCATCAATTTTACTTAAAGCGATTGTATAGGAATAGCCATTATCTCCAGTGTATTTAGCATATAAACCATTGTAATCAAAATCAGTAGTATACCATCCATCAGAGACAGTTAAAGTTCCATATTCTAAAGTCATTCCATTTTTATCGACTAAATCATATATTTTAGCTACTGTAGAAAGATCCATATCTGATTTTGCAGCAATAGAAGCAATAGTTGTATTTTTTTTACCTGTTAAACTTATTATTAAATCAGCAAAAGTAAAGGCTCTACCTTCAGACTGAGCAGCAAGGATATCTTGCTCTAATAAGGCCTCAATATTAGCTTTAAACTTTTCTTGAAGCTCTTTAGATTCTTTTAATTTTTCAGAAAATCCAGTAAAACTATCGGTTATAGTGGCAAATATTTTATCAATATACTCACATTGTTCACTTGATAAACCATATTTTTCTGCCAAATCAGCAGCGATACTTATATTTTCTTTATTATTAACAGCATTCAAAGAAAAATCAATATTTTCTATAGAGTTAACAGCATTCTGATTAATATTTTCTACGTTATAGTTTGTATTTGAAAAGTTCTTTATTGTCTTTAAATTATTTAAAACATCTATATTATTAAGATTGGACTTTATTCTTATGGGTTGCATTTATCTTCCTCCATCCTTAATCACATCATATCAAATCTTTATTTTTAATTCAATAATTAGAAAGAAAAAAAGTAGGATTTTAACTCATCCTACCTACTATTTTCGTTTAGGGGAAATTCCTAATCTTTGTTTAGGAACAACCTTTTGGTATACTTCTTGTGATATTAATTCTTGATATAAAGTTAAAGCTTCATCTTCTTTTACTCCCAAGAAATCTAAAATACCAAAAGCAGTTTCCATTTTCATTTTAAAAAAGCAATCATCACTTTTAAATAATTCAGTTACTATTTGATATTTTTCTTGATCTAAAGGGGTAACTAAATTGTTCTTTTTTTGTTCCATTAATTCTTTTAATCTTTCATTTTTCATAATAATTCACCACCTAAAATCTTGATAAGTCAAGGCTTTCGATAAATTTATTAAAAGCATCATACGTATTAAATATCTTTTTACCAATACTATTACTATATAATCCATAAAAGTTGATATTTGGTAGTTCTATTGTGACTAAGCTTTCATAGATATCTTTTAGTTTATTTGCATATATTAGTACACTACCATAGTTATTAGGAAATAAATTATTAACTATTTGTTTATAATAGTAATAAGCATCTGTAGCATCCATTCCTTCAATAATATTTAAATTTAGGATATTATCATAAAGGTTATTTAGTTGGTTATTTTGTAAAAGTTGATTATAGAGGTTTGAGTTAGCAAAAAGATTATCAGCTTTATTTATTAATTCGCTAAAATAATAACCAGATTCATTAGTGTATCCCAAATATTTATCCAGGTTACGCCAATACTTACTATACTCTTGTAATAAATCAGAAGAAACTTTACTTAATCTAAGACCAGCTGAGTTTTTTGTAACTCTAAAAAAGCCCATCATAGTATCTCCATATTTTACTTTATTTATATCTGGTGGTCCAACAATTGCTTCTGTGGCATCTGCAATTATTAAACTATCATCAGCAAGTTCTATCTCTACCCATTTATGAGCAAAATCTTTATTAGAACCAACAATTCTTACTTTATCAGGATCAAAGCCACACTCTATTAAAAGATCACGATACAATTCAGACCAACCTTTACATATAACATTATTAGTGTCTATAGAAGCTAAACTAAGTATTTTATTATATATTTCTCTTTTGGTATTGCTATCTACTTTAGCATAATTCATATCATAGTGCAATCGTTTATTTAATTCTATATATGCTTGTCTTGCTTTGGCAATTGGATCAAGATTAGGATTAATTTTATCTAGTATTTCATCTTGTAAATTTAAAGCATTTTTATCTGAAGCAGCAAAAAAGCGTTTAATATCAAATACCTCTCCTAATAATGAAGAACCACTACCAATTAAGGCATTAGTAAAGATGTTTTGGACGCCACCATAATCAGAGAAGATTTCACCATATCGCTTAAAAAAGTTATCGCTTTTTGTAAATTCAATATAATTGCCAGATTCATCGTAATAACCATCTTTATAAATCGAAGCAATTAAAGGTTGAACTATTCCTTCCGCTCCCCCATCAAAGCCATCTAAAAAGATACGGGTTAAGGAGTCTAAAACTTTGGTACCAAAGCCATTTTTGGTAATACTACTTATAATACCATTGTTACCAAAGAATGTTGTAGTACCAATTTTACCGCCAACATAATATTGGATACCTTCCCAAAAACTATTAGCACCACCAACAAACAGTCCTTCTAACAAGCTAGCACCATCTGCCCAAGCATCTTCTGTTCCTTGACCAAAACCTATTATACTAGCAATTGTACTAGTTTGTCCTAAACTTACTGATACAGTACCAGATGAAGCTAAAGAACCTAAACCAAAAGTAATAAGAGATAAGCCTACAATACCAACAACTTGACCAATACCTGTACCAATTCCTCGTACTTGGTCAAAAAAGTAAGCATTCTCCATCAAATTTCTTCCATACTCTGTATCTTCATATAATGAGTCAAAAGCATCACCAACCGCATCAATAGAAACTGTACTCATCGTAGAATCCCATAATTCACTTGTATATTTAGCTTCATTCCCATTTACAATTTGCCAAAGATCTGCTAAACCAGTGCCAATTGTCCCAACTGCACTTCCTGCTAATATTAAAACATCAACTATACCTTCACCAACATTTAAAATTCCTTCGCCAAGGGATTGTACGCCTACAGTTACAGTCGCTCCTATTCTATCTACAGTATCAAAGAAAGATTGACAAGATGTTTCATAAGTTGGCAAAACTGTTTTATCTAAGAAAGAAACAAAATCTTGATACCATTCATACTCACAATCAACTGTTTTAAGTCCTGATACAATATTAGCTGCAGTATCATTTGATAAAATACTGAAGAACTCAGCTATTGATCTAGGCTCTTGAATATTACCATCAATATCAACAATTTCCACACCATTAGAGCTAATGTTAATGTTTGAAGTCTTTTCCACTGTGTTTTTATATAAAAAATCAAAAATACTGCTATAATTTTCAATTGGTATATTCTTTATACTAGATACATTACTCATTTTAACACCTAGAAACTACTAACTTTAGCCATTAATTCTTGCAAACTTTTTTTAAACTTTTTCTCTTCATCATCTACTAGTCCTAAATGGTATACTTGATCAATTTGACTATGATCAAATAAAAGATTTTTATCTGAGGTAATTACTCCTTCTGGATATAAGCATCCCACGTAATCATAAATTTTATCATTATTATTTTTATCAGTACAACAAAATCCAGTAATCATAACTCTTTTCTTACCACCTTTTAAAAGTACTACTGTTCCAATAGGTAAATATTTTTCATAGTTCATTTTCTTCTTTCCTTTCTATACTTTTGATATTAATAATAGTTCTGTTCCATTTCTAATATCACTATCAATAATAATGGTATTATTATCGTATATTTTAGAGTTATCTTTATTTAATAGGATAAAGTCTAAGTTTTGATATGTATGAACATTACATAAGTCACTTACCGCTTTAGCAAGTAATTTTTTTACTTTCCAAGTAATTTCATTTACAGGAATAAAGACATCAAAACTTATATCTAGTTCTGGTAATATGAGTTTAACTAACACTTTATTCTCCATCATTATCACCTTCTTTACTTATAAAATCAAGTAATTTAATTAAAGTAGCAGTTCCCTCATTAACAAGGTAACCCATATTATTTTTATAGTCTTTCATCATATCTCTTGTAATATTAGAAATATGTAATAAAGTCTGATTAGAAATACCTTTACCAACATAAATACCACTATTAGTATTAAAGACATTAGTAAACCAGGATTCAAAGTTATAACCTTTAATCTTTGGATAATCATCACTTACGATGATAGATACTTTTTCATAGGTCTTAGCTTTGTTAATAAAGTCTGTCATCTTATTTGGAGAAGACAATTTAGAAATGAATTTATTTAGTCCATAGATTACTAGGACAAGATTAGTATCACTTTTATCATCAATTAAATTTTGTAAGTATTCACTAATCTTAGCAAAGACTTCTTCTAAGTTATCATTATAGTAATTTGGATAATTATTTTGATCAAGAGTTAATTGTTTTAAGGGGTCAAATACGACTAAAGTTGTCTTAGGTAAAGAGTTAATAATCATAATTAGACTCTTAACAAAGTTATAAGTATAAGCTAGTCTATTAGCAGTTATAATATTACCTAGATTACTTAAGAAATCATAAGTAGCTATTTCTAAGTCATTTTTAACAATACCAACTGGAACTTGGTTAAGGTTAGTAATCGCTTCTTTTATAGAGTCATAGTTAACAACCTCTGGTAAAGTTGGAATTGGTTTTGCTTTAACAGGATTATTTTTCTCTTTTTCTGTAATATAAGAGTCAATAAAGTCATTAATATCTAAAGAGTCAGTGAAACTAGCCGTTTGAAATTCATGAAGACCATCTAAAGATAAGATACCACGTCCTACAATATCACGAGGCATAAGTTTACATCTTTGACCAAAGATAGTTGAATAATCACTAACATCTTTTAGTTTAAAGGCATATATATTAGAAATAGAGTTGGTAATTTTTGTTGGGACAGAATTAGAACCATTAGCAGTAATTATATAGGTAATTCCATAACGCATAGAATCTCTTAACATATCTGGTAGTTCATCATAGATATCGGGATTAGATTCATATAAGGAATCATAATTATTAATAATAACAACAATTAGAGGAAGCTTATTTTCATTTTTCTCAAGATAATTTTGATATGATCCTCCATAATCAACAAATAATTTTTTTCTTTTTTGGAGTTCACTTTTCAAGAGTTTAAAGAGATTATTATATTTTTCTTCCTCACCTGCTAGAACTACTCCTCCAACTTGTGGTAAGTTTTGCCATCTAACTAATGATTCAGAACCATAATCTAAGAAATATAGGTTAAGACTTTTAGCATCCAAATCTTTTGTCGCCGCATAAATAATTGTATTTAAAAGCATTTCTTTTTCACTACCATCATTACCATAGATAACAGTATTTCCATCTTCTAAAAAGTTATATTTAACAAGTCCTTGCTCTTGTTTTTCAGGAGCATCATATTCACCTATTATAATAGAAAAAGGATTTTCTTTAGTATAGTTATATTTATTTATTAAATTATCCAAAAGAATAACCTCTGGAATATTAGGTAACCATAATCTCCGAGCTTTTTTATTAACCTCTTTAGCAGTTTTAATAATTAAATTCATAACAGCTTGTAATTGTTCTCCTTGAGCTTGTTTTTTAATACCAGTTCCAGCTTGAATACTTTTTATAAAAGCGCCAAAGTCGTTTATAAAGTTAACACTTTTGTCTACTTGTTTAACAATCTTTTCTGATGGATAATATTTCGCACCACAATATGCTGATTGGCCAAGAGCAAAGTATTCGTTATATCCTACTTGTAAATAATATCTACCTACTTGCCTTAGACTAGCAGCTTCTGGGCGTTTAAGCATTTCTTTACTATCTGATTCGTCTTGAACTTTTAAGCAGACTCTAAATTTTGTATTAGACCAAATTTGATCATTAACGACACCGCTAGGTTTTTGCGTAGCTAGTATTAAATGGACCCCTAAAGAACGCCCAATTCTTGCTACACTAATAAGGTTATCCATAAAATCTGGTTGCTGACTTTTTAACTCGGCAAATTCATCACAAATAATAAATAAATGAGGAATTGGTTCAGTTAATTTTCCTTCTTTATAGAATTTTTGATATTTATATATATCAATAGTACTTTGATTTAGGTTATCACGGGCTTGATTAAATAACTGTTGCCTTCTTTGTAACTCACTATTTATACTAACTAAAGTTCTATCCATCTCAGCTTTATCTAAGTTTGTAATAGTTCCTGCTAAATGTGGTAAGACGGTACCTAAAGTCTGGTTTTCAAAAGCAAAAGCTAAGCCACCACCTTTATAGTCGATTAGGATAAAGGCAACATCATCAGGACTATAATTAATAGCCATTGAAAGGATATAAGTAATAATAAACTCTGATTTACCGCTACCAGTCATACCGGCAATTAAGCCATGTGGACCATGATATTTTTCATGAAGATCCAAATACATTAAATCTCCAGCTTGATCAACCCCTATTTCAGCTCTTAGACTTTGAGTTGGATCATTAATCATCCATCTATTTAAGATATTTAACTGTTCAACTTTACCAACTTTCTCCATTTCAAGAAAAGATATAGAATCTGGTAACTGACTAATACCATCTTCAAATTCAATCGGAATATTAGATAGGACTTTTGTTATTTGTAACATATCAATATTGTAGTTAATCTCATCACTAAAAGCTATTTGTTCTTGTTGTTCATAGGAATTTTTTAAAACACCAGAGTTATTATCTCCTACTGTAATAAAATTATTACATTTACTAGGTAATTTACTCATTCTATTTTCAATAATTAAAAGACTAAAGCCAAGATTATCATCACTTTCTGTAATATCTTTAATAATATCATAACGCTTAATCTTATCATAATCATCGACGATAATTAGGTATTGAGGCTTATCAGGAGTCTCTTTATTATTTTTAGAATTAGCTTCACGATTCGTAAATTCCATTCGTAAGTATTCCATTATCGCTTTATGAGCATCAAGATTAGTAGCAAAGAAACGAAAACTCATATCATTAGTAAAGGAATGTTTTAAGTATCTAAGATATTCCCAATTATTTTGGTTAGTCTCATTAGTTAACAAGACTATTTTTAAGTCTTCATAGCTATAGAAGGTAATTAGTTGTAATATGACATTATGAACAAAATTAACACTTTTATAATATGGTCCCATCACTGCTGTTATTTTATTGTCATAGAAGGAATAACCAACAGGAACATTTTCTATGTATTTAAATTCTTCGACTAATTTATCAGCTTTAGCTTGCAAATCGCTCTCTTCAATTGTAAAGTCTTCTTCATTATAACTAATTTTAACATCTAGTTTTTCACGACCAATTCCTAGTCTTACAACTAAGAAATCACTTTGATCTACTCTTTTATCCCAAAAATTAAGGCTTCGATTTTTTATAATGTTTAAACATTCATTAACCGTAATTAAATTTTCAAACAAGATATCTTTTTGTAATTTAGCTTCTTCTCTTAATTCTTCACGCTTCGTATTAAGGTATGCAGTATATTTCTCTGTTACCTCTTGTTTATGTTTCTTCTTTTGTCTTCTGTTATACCACTGCGTTACTAAAGGCCAAACAATCATGGAAATAAGCATCGCTCCACTTGTTACTAATTGCGGCCAAGAATCAGCAGCGGTTGTTTGGCCTGAATAGATTCTTGTTACGGTATTAAGAAGCATTGTTCCTGACATAACCCCCATCGTAAGCATAGGACCAATAACAAGGATAAGGGGCAATTCACCGTTGTTATTATCTTTAGGTGGAGAACTTAATTTAATATCTTTGGTTTCAATGATTCTTCTAAGACGAGGAGCTTTAGAAAAGTAATCGTTTTTACTGTATAAATCACGATCTTTAATTTCGATATTCTTAGGAAGAGATAAAGCTGGGAAAGTATATTTACTAATTAATGAGGTATTTTCATCCACTATTAAATCATTGCCAATATCATTTATTAGTAGTAAACCATTTAAGAAGATAATATTTACCCCATACATTTCTAAAGAGTCCCCTATTTTAATATAGTAAAGATTATTTCTTAAAGCTTGTTTATTAATATATACTAAAGCTTGGTCATTTTTTTCTAGGGTTAACTTATTATCTTTATATGTAATTTTTACTAACATATTTTTTAAGTAATCGTAGTTACATTTAACATTAACATTAGGATCACTACTATGACCTAAAAGAATATTAACATTACTTTGGTAAATATAAGTTAACATATTAGCGAAAGTTATTTTGCTTACATAAATAAGATAATTTTGATTATTTCTTCTTAAGATGAAGAAAGTATTAGTATTTATTGGGGTATCTTTAATATAACCATCAGCATTTAATATGTTAACCTCACTAGTTGAATAAAGAGTCCAAACATTATCACGGGCTTCAATATTAATTAATTTTGCTTCTTCATTAGGATCCTCATCAAAAGAATAGCTACCTGATATTTCACTTGGCAATTTAAAAGTAACGATTTTATCTTGTAAATATAATGTTATTTTCATTTTCTTCACCCTACTTAAAAAGGTATGGTCATTATCTAATTATATAGTATTTATCTCCATACCCTCCTTGTATTAATTCCTATCTTTCTAGTAAAATGTTATCATATTTTAAAGAAAATAACAATATAGATGTAATTTTTTTAACTAACCCTGTAATGCCCTATAATATCATTACGATATGGGAGAATATCTTCTTCATAATGTAATTGCCAGATGTTAGCATGATGAATAACAAAGGGAATACCATCTTTATTACGATTATCGGAAACAATACCAATATGGCTTTTAAAGATAACGATATCTCCACCTTGCCATTCTTCAATTTTCTTAATATCAGTTGTAAGACTTATAGCATTATTCTTAAAGTAGACTTTTAAATTTCTAACTCTTCGAAAATCAATGTTTTTATCAATTGTTTCAATATCATAGTCAAAGGGATGCTCTAATATGTCAATATTAACTAGTTCTTTTAAATCATAACCGGCATTTAAAAGAGCAAAGGCAACAACATCCGTACAAACTCCATAGCTGTCATTAGGATAACCAGTTTCATAATATTTACTTTTATATTTAGGTTTAGTAGCAATATAATTTTTAGCATTTTCTAAAATATCAGTTGCATCATCAGTTCCATCATTATCTTGATCTTTTGTACTGATATAAGTTTCAATATTAAAATATTCATTACTATATTTAGCATGAGGTATAATGTTAAAGCGATATAATAAGTAAATAAATACTGTTAATAATATAGTTATACCAATAATTAAAGTTATTTTAAACTTTGACATTTAATCACATCATTTCTTATCATTACTAGTTTCATCTTAATTACAGATTTTAAAACCAGCTTTTAAAATGGAAAATAGAAATCCCCATTATCATAATCATCCATCATCTCTAAAAAGCAATCCATATTTTCTTTTATCATATCGCATAATTCTTCATATGTTTTAATGCTAATATGATTATTTTCACTCATACACTTATAGAATTTCTTAATACTTGCCGCAAATTCTTTAAGAGATGATTCACTTGACCACATACATTTTCTAATAAACCAATCACTTAGAAAATCGTATACTAAAGCAGTACCATCTTCCATTTTCGTTGGTTCATAATAATTTAAATAGTCATTCAAAAAGAATTCCATATTACCTGTATGTTTTCCAATGGTTTTAGGAGTTAAACCTTTACTTTTTAACCATTATTCAAACTCCGAAAGAAACTTTTCATTATTATTAACATTTTCATCAACTAATTCTTGATAATTATCCATTTAAAACCGCTCCTTAAATTTATTTATATAATTATCATATCATATATACTAAGCAAGATAAATCACGACTTTTATTTAAATCGAAATCGTCCATATATTTTTCTTTGGTAATTCTTTAAAGAACTATATAACCTCTTCACTTATATAATACACATTTTATTAATTTTCTCTTCGTAATTTTAATAAAGTTATAGATTCAACATGATAAGTATTAGGAAATTCATCAACAAGTTTTATAGATTTAAGGAAGTATTTTTCATTTAAAAGATTAATATCTCGTGCTAAAGTTAAAGGATTACAAGAAACATAGATAATATTTTCAACCTCTAAATCTAATAAAAATGCTATTAGTTTTTTATCTAACCCTTTTCTTGGTGGATCTAAAATAATTGTATCGGGTATAAGCTCTAATTGTTTAATAACTTTACTTACATCCCCTAAATAAAACTTAGTATTGGTAATATTATTTAACTTAGCATTATTTTTAGCAGCTATAATAGCATCTTCTACTATTTCAATTCCCACTACTTTTTTAGCATAATCACTAACTAAAAGACTAATCGTTCCTGTACCACAGTATAAATCATATATAACTTTACTATTTAAACTTTTAACTAAGTTAATTACCTCATTATATATTATATTAAGGCCTTCTTTATTAACTTGAAAGAAAGAATCTTTTCTAACTAGAAACTTTTTAGATAAAACCTCTATTTTTAACTCTTCACTACCACTTAATAATGAATTATTGTAATATAGAGAACTTACTTTTTCTTTAAAGAACTCTTTAACTTTTTCTTTGTCTTCGTCTCCTTCTAGTATTAACATTATTTTGCCATCTAAAGATTTAATAACGGCTTTAGTTAAATATTTATGAACTTTAATAAAGGAATTAAGTAAGGCAGTTATAATCATAATATCTTCATCTAATAATTTACATTTAGAAATGGGAATAAGATCATTAGTCTCTTCTTCATAATAACCTAATTTATCACCTTTAATATGAAAAGTTACTTTATTTCGATAATTATACTCTTTACTTTTTAATATTTCTAAATCATCTAAAGAATATTTAGTATACTTAGAAAAAATATTCTTTACCATTTGTTTCTTAAATTCTAACTGTTCCATATAAGATAAATGGCCAATATTACAACCTCCACATTTATCATAATAAGGACAATACTTAACTTTAATAGGTTCTACTCTTTTACCAAGACAATAGTTTTTCTTATCTTTAACTATTTCTATTTCTAACTCTTCCCCTACTTTTACTTTAGGAACAAAGATAACTTTCTTGTTTACTCTAGCAATACCTCTACCTTTATGATCATAATCTATTATTTTAACTTTCATAAATTATACACCACCTTTCTGTCTATTTTATCATATAGATTTGGATTTTGTCTTTACATTAATAAATTCTTTATTTTAGGCCATACTACTATTAGGTGATAATATGCTTAGTGAAGAAATAAAGAATGCTTTTGGTAATGCCACTGATTTAATTGTTAGACCTTTTATTATTGATAATAGAGAAATTACTTTAGTTATGAGTGAGGTTATGGGGAGTTCTAGCTATGTAAATGATTTCATTTTAAAAAAGTTATTAGATTTAAAATTTACTAAAGAAGATATAATAGATGAACTTTTAAATAATATTCCTACTAATAATGGAAAAATTTTAACAACTCTTGAGGAAATAACTGATTATATTTGTATGGGTTTTGCCCTTATTTTATATGATAATAAAGCGATTGCAATAGAAGCAAGAAGCACTTTAGATAGAGGAATTGGTGAGGTTAGTAATGAAAGTACTATAATGGGTAGTAAAGATGCTTTTAATGAAAATTTTAATACAAATGTTGGACTTATTAGAAGAAGACTTAGAACTAATGAGCTTTATGTTGATGGTTTATTTGTTGGTAAGTCTAGTAAGACTAAAATTGGTATTTTGTATATGCATAATATTGCGACTTTAAAAAATGTTAATGATATTAAAGAAAGATTAAAAAATATTAATGTTGATGGAATAATTGATAGTGGTTATTTAAAAACTTATCTTGATACGAAGACTAATCTTTTATTTCCTACTATTACTAGTACAGAAAGACCTGATTTAGCTAGTCAGGCCTTATTAGAAGGGAAAATTGTTATTGTAACTGATAACTCTCCTAATGTCTTAATTACCCCAACTTTCTTTGTTGATTATTTACATACTCCAGATGATTATTATGGGAAAGCGATTAATACCTCGTTTGTAAGAATTGTTAGATTTATTGCTTTTTTAACTGCTATTTTTATTCCTGCTTTATATATTGCTTTAACTACTCATAACCAAGATATTTTACCTTTACCAATATTTTTAAACTTTGCTAGTCAAAGAGAATCTGTTCCTTTCTCGGCTTTAATAGAAGCATTATTTATGAGTATATCTTTTGAAATATTAAGAGAAAGTGATATTAGAAAACCGGCCGCTTTAGGAAGTTCTGTCTCAATTCTTGGTGGTTTAATCTTAGGAGATGCTGCTGTTAATGCTGGTATCATTTCTCCTATTATGATTATTGTTATTTCTATTTCTGCTATTTCTGGGCTTGCTTTTTCTTCGATGGAAATGATTGGAGCCTTAAGATGGTGGCGCTTTATTATGATGATATTAGCTATGTTTTATGGGTTATTTGGTATCTTTGTAGGTTTTATCATTCTCTTAGCTTCTTTAGTTACAACCTCATCATTACATGTACCATACCTTGCCCCTTTTTCTCCTTTTATTAAAAATGAAATAAAAGATACGTTAATTAAAGGAGAATCTAAAAAAATTAGAAAACGCAATCCTCTTTTAACTAAAAATATTATTAGGGAGGTTAAAAAATGAAAAAAATAATTATTACAGGGATTATTCTTTTACTGTTTTTAGGCTATGCTCCCTATCAAGAATTAAATGACTTAGCCGTTGTTGATTTTATGGCTTTAGATTTTAAAGATAATAAGTATAAACTTTATTTAAATATCATTAATATGGATAATACTCTTTATGAACTTGAAGGTGATAGTTTAGGAGAGGTTTTTTTCAAAGCTAAAAATGTTAATAATAAGAAAACATATTATAATCATCTTAGTGTTACTTTATTTAGTACAAGTATTTTAAAAGACAAAGAGTTATTAACGTTTCTTAAAGATGAATTTACTAATATTGATTATGTAACTATAGGGACAAAAGATAATATAGAAGATATTCTAGATAAATTTCATCAAAGTAGTGAGTATGAGAGTTTTATAACTAAAGAAAAGGAAGACTTAGGTAGTATTATTAATGTTACTTTTAAAGATTTATTAAGTGATAGGATGGATGATATTAAGACTCCTTTAATACCACTTATAACTATTAAAGATGATGTTTTACATAGTAATGGAGGTTATTTATTTAGCAAAGATACTTATTTAGATAATAATATTAGTAAAGCTAGTTATTTAATTAGTAACAAAATTACAAGTTATAGTCAAAAAGTAGAAATAGATGATAAATATTATGAGGTTTTTCTATCTAATTTGAAGACGATTATTAATTATAAGGATAATAATTTAAAAATAACGATCAAAGGTGATATTAATAGTCCTGATACAGATAATTTAGAAAAGATTAAAGAAATTGTTATCAGTGATTTAAAGAATGATGTTAATAGTTTTATCTTAGTAGAATTAGATAAATATAAAAGTTTTTCAAATATTATTAACTATATTTATTTAAAGGAAAAAGATAAACCTTTTGATAAGTATAAAGATGCAAAGAAGGAAATAGTTATTGATTTAAAGAAAAAGGAGAAAAGTAATTATGATTAATAAGAAAATAGGACTTTTACAAATATTTAGTTTAACTTTCTTTTTAACTATTTCTAATTTTATTTTATTTTTTAATAATATTATTAAAATAAGTAATAGTGATACAATTATTAGTATTGTTATTGGTATAATTATTGATATTATAATTTTTACAGGCATTTTAAAAGTAAGAAAAAGCATTAAAATTCATAATAAAGTCTTAAATATTTTTCTTAGTATTATTTTATGGTGTTATTTTCTATATTTATTAATAAACTGTACTAATTTTATTAAGGATACTTTTTTAGCAAGTGGAAATTTTTACAGTATTTTAATATTATTAGTTTTAATGAGTTTAATTGTCTCTAATAAGAGTTATAAGGAAATCACTAGTCTTTCATTAATATTATTATTTATTTTTATTCCTCTTTTTCTTTTTAATATTATTGGTAGTAGTTTTAGCCTTGATTTAAGTTATTTAAAGCCTCCTTTTATTAATAGTCCTTTAACAATTATTAAAGGGGCTTTACTTTTTGTTATTTATACTATTCTTCCCCTTCTTTTACTATTATTTATTCCTTACCAGGAAATTGATCAAAGAAAAAAACAAGATAAGTACTTATATCTTGCTTTAATTAGTGGTTTATTGGTTATTGTTATAAGTTATTTAGTTTTATATTTTTCATCTAGTATTAACATTATTACTAGTTATAAGTATCCATTTATGTTAATTTTTAATACTCTAGCTAGTTTTATCAGTTTTGGACGTTTAAGTTATTTAATTAGTTTTTACTTACTCTTTTCTTTAGTTATTACTTTATCTTATATTATAAGTATTATTAAGCAGTTAATTGGCTACAAGAATAACCTAAAGTCTCTAAGTTAGTTCTTTGAGTTTCTAAGGGATTAAAGTAATTATCTAAAGAGGTGTTAGCAGGGGTTGCTTCTTTCATTTCTCTTGTTAAAACAAAGGTAACATCTGTAGCAGAATTTGTTTCTGTAACAAGACCAGAGTTTCTGATAGTATTCATTTCTGTAAGAACAGGATTATCTACAATGATTTCATCTGTGACAGTAGGAAGAGTATAAACAAAGGTTACTTTATTTAAAATATTATTTCCATAGTTACTAACAATTTTCACATGATAGGTCATTGATCCTACTACTACATCTCTTTGACAAGTTAAAGCTGTTGCTTGAGTAACTCCAGAACTAGTTGTAGGAGGAGTTGCTTGTTCTTCCTCTTTAAAGATAATTCTAAAAATAGGAGGAGCTGCAACTATTAAAACTAATAAAAACATAATAAAATAGATTAAAATGTTAGGAACGCCACTACTTTTCTTCTCCATTTTTTAATTCCTCTCTTTCTAATTTTTCTTTTCTTCGCATATTTCTTATAAATTTTCCAATATAGATGAATAAGAAAATAAGGGGTACAATTGGGAAAAACATAAAGAAATAATAAAGAAAAATATTTTCGTTAACAATCGTTAAGTCTTCTAATGTTCTTGTAAATGCTGCTCCAAAACCAAGGGATACAGATAATAATATTGCCGCGAAAATAACTCCTAAAACATCACTCCAATAGTTAAGGACATAATTAGTATAATTCTTATCTTGATCTTGATGTTTTTTAGTATATATCTTTGTAAAGATATAAAACAAAATTAGAATAACTGTTAAGGGTATCATTAAGTAAAAAAATAAAAATCGTAAATTTTCAATTGAATATATTGTCTCCATACGTCTCACCTATTATAATGATAACACAATTTAAAAGTTAGGACAACTAGTAATTTCTTTGAGTTTAGGTTTTTTACAAAAAAAGCATCAAAAATTTATAAATTTTATATT
>CALVIR010000019.1 GCA_944331915.1 uncultured Bacilli bacterium
GTGGTTAACACGCTGGTTTGTGGCACCAGTATGCATGAGTTCGATCCTCATACGCCGCCCCAGATTGGAAAAAAGTCTTAGGACTTTAAGATAGAAATCGATTCTTATGAGTCGATTTTTTGTTGTTAGAAAGGAATTGGTAATATTTGGTAATTAGAGTGGAATTAGTGGTTAGTAAATAATTACAAAGAAAGATGAATAACTTAGGTAAATTTAACGATTAGAAACTAAAGTTAATGGAAGGTAGTATTATCACTGTACCTAAGACCAATATTACTTATATTGAGCCTTATAAGTTGGAAATTAATGGTAGTTATAACAGTTAAGATTACTATATTGACGTCTATACTAAATTTAAATATAATGTTATTGAATAGAGGTGAGTTACTTTATGAAATCTGAAGAATTAAAAAATATGTTAACTATTTTAACAAGATCCTTAGAAAAGAATTATTTTGGTAACGATATAGAAAAGATTCATTCTTTATGCAATAAGCTGAAAAATATTGAGCAAAAATTTCCAAATTTGACCGAACTTGAAGAACTAAGAAAGGATATAGATTATTTAGAAATAAAATATGATGATTTTAATGATTTATCCTATTATTTTAATCCATTATATATGAGAATTAAAAGTAAAATTCATGATGAAGAGGTAAAGAAAATTAGAGAAGAAAATAAAAGAAAGAGAGGTATGAATTAGTATGTCAGATTTTGATTATTCTAAAATAAAAGATATGAAATATGATCCAGATAGAGGTTGTTATGTTGGTAAAGATGGTGATGAGTTCCATGTAAAACGTTATTCCAATGGGAAAGGTTATAAATATGATTACTATGATAAAAGTCCATATGAAAATGCTCCACATAATTCAACACATATTAAGTCTGATTTAAGTGAAAATTGGACTAGAACAGATAATGATAGAGATAATGGTACACAAGATAAAAGTTCTGGAACAGGATGTTATCTAACAACTGCTTGTATTAAACACATGAAAGAAAAGTTTGATGATAGTTGTAAAGAATTAATGATGTTAAGATGGTTTAGAGATAATTTTGTAAGTGATGCAGATATTAAACATTATTATGCTGTTGCACCTGTTATAGTTAATACAATAGATTCAGTTAAAGATAATAATGAAATTTATGAGTGGATTTATGAGTATGTTGTTCAACCTTGTGTTATAGCAATTCAACAAGAAAATTATGAATTTGCATACAACAGATATAAAAATAGTGTTTTAGTATTAGAAGAACAATTTGCAAGACCTTTATTAGAACAGAAAAATGTTAAAACTTTAGCAAAGATAAATAATTAATGATATAAAATGTTAGGTGTGATAATATGAGTGAAACAGATTTAGATTCTAGTATGAATCTTTATCAGGAAAAACTAAAATCTATAGGTTATATAAAACAGGTACAATGGGATATGGCGATAGGTTTACAACAGATTGATAATTTAAAACCTTCTGAGTATTTAGAGCAGGTTAAAGAAAGGAATATTTTAGGCGAATTGACAATTGAAGAGGTGGAACAAAGTTTAAGACAATATTATATTGATAAACGTAAACAAAATAGTATTAATCATAATGAGTTAGAATGTGATTTTGTATCTATTAGGATTGTTGAATTGTTGGGTATTGATAATTTCGAATTATCAGTTGATTATCTAAAATATATTCATAAATATCTCTTTCAAGATGTTTATGAGTTTGCAGGAGAGTTTAGAGATATTAATTTTTCTAAGCATGAGAAAAATATTAAATAATGATTCAGTTGCTTATGGAGATTAAAAGAATCTTTAGAATATGATATAAGTTTAGAAAAAGAGAAAGACTATAAAGAGATGTCTATTGTAGATGTAATTAAAAATATTACTGATTTTTCTTCTAGCATATGGCAAGTACATCCTTTTAGAGAGGGTAATACTAGAACAACAGCTCTATTTATAATGAAATATTTAATCAGTTTAGGATATGATGTAGATAACTCATTATTTAAGAATAAATCAGTATATCTTAGAAATGCACTAGTTAGGAGTAATTACTTTAATAATGATTTGAATGTTAAAGAAGATAAAAGTTATTTAATTAAGTTTTATGAGAATCTATTATTAAGTAAAAATAATAATTTGCACTCTGAAGATTTAATCGTGAAAGAGTTGTTTTGATTATAAAAGTGAGAATTTTTTAGATAAAATTCTCTTTTTTTTGCGAATATTTTATGTTTTTTCTTAAAAAAATATAAAAAAGTAATGTTATATGATATAATGCTATTAAGTTATTATTCTTTAAAAGAGGAGGAAACGATGGAAGATTATAGTGCAAAGTTAACTGGAGAACCATTTTTGTATAAGGAAACTAAAATACTGGCTCAGTATTTTTTAGAGGGAATAAGCCCAGAAGAGTTGAAAAGAAAAAATGTAAGTGAAAACTTAATTAAATATAAATCTCCTAAAAGTATAACACGAGTTAATTCTCCGATATTTAGAAGGCTTAATGTTATGGATAATGAAATGTTATACGAATTTGTTAATGCAGATATAGAAACAAGTAAATATATATTATTATACACTATTATGAAAACAGATAGACTAGTAAGAGATTTTATTGTTGAAGTGTATAAAGATAAATTACTTATGAGAAAAGAGTATATAGAAAAATTTGATATTGATAATTGGTATGAAGAAAAATGTATACTAAGCAAGATATTAAGAGAACGTACAGAATCTACTGCTGCAAAACTTAAACAAGTAATAATGAAGATATTGCAGGATTCTGGATTAGTTATTAAAGAAAAAAATAGATTTAAGATAGTAAGACCATTATTAAGGGAAAAGTACATAAGTATGCTAGATAAAAAAGGAGACATTGAATACGCTAAAGCAATTGGAGGGCTTTTATGAAAAATATAAATATAAGATTACAAGAAATGACAAATAAATTAAATAGTAAAGAGCTATTCGAGTCTAATGGACTTGGAAATGAAATAAATTTTCATGTTTTTGACTATGATCCAGAGGATGAATATATAGTGAGAGAATATTTAGAAAATTATTTACTAACAAGATCAAAGCTAAATATAAAAGTGTTTGATATTTATGACATTATTATAGATATTCTTAAAGGAAAAGGTTTCCTTGAAAAATGCTTTGAATATGAAAAGAAAAAATGTGCTAAATATTTAAATACTATTATTTCAAAAACACTTGGTATAGGGTCTTGTAATGATTTAATAGTGAAGAAAATTAAAAATGAAGTAGAGCCTAATCAAACAATTATAATAACTGGCATAGGAAAATGTTATGGAATAGTGAGGGGACATACAATACTAAATAATTTACATAGCGTTATAACAAATAATCCTTTAATAATGTTTTATCC
Organism: uncultured Bacilli bacterium; assembly: GCA_944331915.1. Lineage (GTDB taxonomy): Bacteria > Bacillota_I > Bacilli_A > RF39 > UBA660 > Onthousia. The sequence continues at coordinate 3,390 of CALVIR010000019.1, forward strand.
TGGCAGTTATAATGGCCAAAGTTTTAAATTATTTAATAAATTAGAAAATGATAATTATTATAGAGCATTTCAGTTTGTTGAAAGATAGTAGGAGGAGTAGAAGATGAATAGTTTAAAAAAAATATATGATAAAGATATTGAAAGAGAAATACAAGGGGTAATTAAAGTAGATGATGAAAGTTACATTAGTCAAGAACTTGAAGAATATGTTGTAACAGATGAATTATTAAAACACTTTCATAGTTTTTTTGAAGCATATAATGCAGGAATAAATGGTAATACAGAGAAGATGGGAGTTTGGATATCTGGATTCTTTGGTAGTGGTAAATCTCATTTTTTAAAGATAATATCTTATTTATTAGAAAATAAAATTGTTAATGGTAAAGCGGCAGTTGATTATTTTGATGATAAGATTGATGATAAGATGTTACTTGCTGATATTAAAAGAGCAGGTAGTATACCAACAGATGTAATATTATTTAATATTGACTCAAAAACAGAAAACAGCAATGGAACTAAAGACAAGATATTAGAGGTATTTGAAAAAGTATTTAACGAAAAAATGGGCCTTTCTATAACACCATTTGTTGCAGAAATAGAAAGATATATGATTAGTCAAGGAAAGTATGATGACTTTAAAAAAGCTTTTCAAGATAATGCTAATGCTTCTTGGGAAGAAATGAGAGATGGGATTCAATTTGTAGAAGATGAATTCGCTAATTCTTATTCTGAAGTTTTTGGTAAATCAGTAGAAGAAGCAAGAAATATAGTAGAGAGAACTGAAAAGAATTATACATTATCAGTAGAAAAATTTGCAGAAAGAGTTAGAGATTATATAAAATCTAAAGGTAATAATCATCATGTAGTGTTTTTAGTTGATGAAATTGGTCAGTATATTGGTGATGATAGAGGATTGATGTTAAATCTTCAAACAATAGTAGAAGATTTAGGATTAGAGTGCGGTGGTAAAGCATGGGTAATTGTTACATCACAAGAAGCGATAGATGATGTTGTAAAAGTTCAAGGTAATGATTTTTCCAAAATACAAGGTAGATTTGATACAAAGCTTTCTTTATCAAGTTCTGATATAGATGAAGTAATCAGGAAAAGAATACTTGATAAAACAGATGAAGCAAAAGTAAGTTTAAAAATGATTTATGATAAAGAAGAATCTATAATAAGAAATTTATTAACTTTTAAAAATGCTACTTATCAAAAATTATATGAAGATAGTGATGATTTTGCAGAAACATATCCATTTATACCATATCAATTTAAATTATTACAAGATGTTTTTAATGATATTAGAAAGCATGGTTATGCAGGGAAGCATTTATCAAGTGGTGAGCGATCATTATTAGGTGCATTCCAAGAAACAGCAAAAAGATTTGGAGATAGTGAAGTTGGAACTCTTATCCCTTTTTATGCTTTTTACGATACTATTGAACAGTTTTTGGAACATCAGATTAAAATCGTAATAAATAATGCTCTCGATACCGTAAAAAGCGGAAAATTAAAGAGTATTGATATTAAAGTATTGAAAATGTTATTTATGCTTAAAAATATTAAAGATATACCTGCTAATGCTGATAACTTATCAACATTATATGTATCAAATATTAATGATGATAAAATTACTATAAAAAAAGATATTTCAGATTCATTAAGAAGGCTAGAATCACAAAATCTAATCCAAAGAAATAATGATGAATATAAATTCTTGACAGATGAAGAACAAGAGATAAATAGAGAAATAAAACAAATAGTAATTGATCAGAATAGAATTACAGATTATTTAAAAAGAATAGTCTTTGATTATATATTAACTGATAGTAAGTTTACATATAAAAATAAGAATTTTCCGCTTACTAAATATATCGATAATATTAAATATTCACAAGAATATGAGATAGGAATAAAAGTTGTTACTACATCTCCAGAAAAAGATGATACAGAAATTATTATGCAATCTTTTAGAGAGAATAAATATGTATTTATAAAACTTGAAATTTCAACTTTGATTTATGATGAGATAACAAATTATTTACAAGTTGAAGAATATAGAAGAAGTAAAAGTGGAATATATCAGACACAACAAGTTGAAGATATAATTAGAGCAAAGCAAAGAGAAATAGAAAATGCTGAAATAAGAGTAAAAGAGAATATTAAAGAAGAATTAAATGAGGCAGAAATTATTATTGCAGGGGATAGACAAAATATAAATGCAAGAGAAGCAAAGGCAAGAGTTAATGAGGCATTAGAGATATTAGTTAATAATATATATACAAAGTTCTCATATATTAAGCATAATTTTAGTACACAGGATATTAAGGATTTATTCCATGAAAACAGACAAAACTTATTTGGAAATGAAGTAGCATTTGTAAATCAAAAAGCTTATGATGCCATGAAAGAGTATTGTGAAGAAAAAAATGCCTTTGGTAAGCCAATAACAATAAGAACATTATTACAAGATTTTAGTGCTGCCCCTTATGGATTTTTAGATGAAGATGTATTATATTTATTAACAAGGTTATTGAAAGATGAGGTAGTATCTTTAATTTATAATAGTGAGGTACAAAATATTACTTCAGAAGATACATTAACAAAGATTTTAAAAAGAGATTACTATGATAGAACTATTATAAAAATTAGACAAAAAATTGATATAAGTCTAATAAATGATCTAAAGTCAGTTGCAAGGACTGCTTTTAATATTATTGATTTAAGAGATGATGAAGATGGTATGGTTGAGGACTTTAAGAATAATTGTCTTCAAAATACGTTAAATAAGTTAAATAGAATAGCAGGATATTATTATAGTTCTAGTAGTAATTATCAGTATCCAGGACAAGAAGCAAAAGATGAAGCGACTGGAATAATTGAAAGATTATTAAAAATAAGAGATGTTGGGGAATTCTTCAAAGAAGTGTCAAATTCTAAAGAAGATCTTATTGCTTTAGCACCTAAAATAGAAATGGTATTAGAATTCTTTGATGGAGCACAAAAAGAACAATTTGATGAAGCAAAGAAGATAATTACTATTTATGATAATAATAAAGACTATACTGATAAAACTGATGAACTTTTAAATGTTGTAAATAGAATGGTTGCAATTCTTACTTCAAAAGAACCATATAGTGAAATACATGAATTACCAACATTAAGAAAAGAGTTAATAGATATATTAAATAATATGTATGATATTAAATCAGAGCCTATTATAAAAAAGATAAATGGTACTATTGAATATATAGAGAATGAAGTAAAAAATGCAGGAATTGATATAGATTTTGCTAAGCCATATATTGATACTTGTAAAAAAGTTATTGATACATTAGAAAGATCTAATGAATTGAAAGATATATTTGCTCAACAAACAAGAATAAATCAACTTGAAGATAAGTTTATTAATGATTTAGAATATGAAAAGAGCAAGAAAGATGCAACAGATGAAACAGGGGAAGTAAGAGAAGAAAAAATAGTTAAAAGAACAATAATAAGAGCTGATAGTTTAATGAATCATTCTTATGAGATCAATTCAAAAGAAGATATTGATAAATATGTAGAAGAGTTAAAAGAAAAACTATTAAAAGAGTTTGAAAAGAATAGTAGTTTAACTATTAGATAGGAGAAAACGTTATGAGTACATTTGAAATATCGATAAAAAGTGATAAAGATGGATTTATATTATTGCAATGTAGTCTTTGTGGGGAATTTTTTAAATTACTTGCAAGTGATTTAAATGATGAATCAACATTAAATATATGGTGCCCCTATTGTGGATTAAATGGTAAAGAATATTATACAAAAGAAGTTTTGGATATGAGTATAAAAATGGCTAAAAATGAAGCAAATAGAATGATGTTTAATTCATTAAAAGAATTAGAAAGAAAAACAAAAAATAATAAATTTATTAACTTTAAGGTCGGAAAGAAACCAGAAATGGAAGTTGTTAATATAATAAAACCAAGAATAGAAAATATGCAGATAATGAAATATGATTGTTGTAAAACTGTGGCAAAAATAAAACCTGGATCTATTGTTACAGGAAGTTATTGCCCTTTATGTAGAGGTGCTAATTTTGAGTAAACCAATAAATAAAAAAGAATTGAAAAAAGAAAGTATAGAATTTAGAACAATAGCAAGCAGAACACTTACAAGTGATTTTCAGGTATTTAATGGTAACCTTAAAAGATTAATTATTTTTATCGATAACAATGAAGTAATAAAGCAATATATAAATTCTTGTATTTGCCAGTATAATGAACTTAAAATAGAAAATGACGTTAAAGAGGTATGTACAAAGTATGACTGTATTTTTGAAGATTATATAGAGGAAGAAAAAGAAGTAGCATATATTTATCAGATTTTAAAATACATCGTTGATAATAATATAGATTGTAGAGCATATATAAAATCTTATTCTTCTTCTGGCAAATATCAAGATAAATTAAAAAGCTTTTGTGATAATGTAGTAGAACCTCTTATAAATTATATTAATGTTAATTATGAAAGGATATTTATAGAAATGGGAATGGATGAAGAAACAAAATTTGTAATAATAAGTAATGGTGGACAACTTAACCTTGCACGAGATAATGCAAATATTACCGCTATACAAAACAATTATAATGAATTAGACAGATTGGTATCTAACGTTAAACAAAAAGTTGATAATATTGAAGATGAAGAACTAAAACAAGAAATTATTGATAATGCAGAAGGAATACAAGAAGAATTAAAGAAAAAAGATATTAAAAAAGGAAGAGTTAAAGCTTTTATTTCTTCGCTTCAAGAAGCATTACCTAAGATTGGAACATTAGCAGAGTTAGCGGTTGCAATTACAGAATTAATAACTTTTGCTCAAAGTCTGTCAAAATAATGGAGGTATAAATGGATAAAACTGTATTAAAAAAATTTGCCATTGAATCAAGAAAAGATTTAATGAGAAAAATTGAAGATAAAATAAATGCCTTTTATGTTAGTGAAGACTTTAATATAGAACAAAAAGGTGATTTATATATTTTATCTAACGAAAAACACTCATTGAGTTTAACATATGAAGAGTACACAAAGCGTAATCTTTTAATTAAAAGAATTGTAGAGTTATCTCTTGATCAAGTAATCGAAGAGGCAGCTTATACTTGGTTTAATAGAATAATTGCTATTAGATATATGGAAATTAATGATATGTTACCATTAACAAGAGATAATCAAAGTTTAGGAATAAGAGTATTATCATCAAAAGATAATACCCCTGATCCAGAAATATTAAGGTTTACTAATTTAATGAATCCGGATTTAGATATTAATTTTAGAAAAGAAAAGTATGTAGAATTAAGAGATGATAATGAAAAATTTAAATATGTTTTATTATTAGTTTGTAAAAAAATTGGTATGGTAATACCACAAGTGTTTGATGGAGTCACAGATTATATTGATATTTTAATGCCCGATAACTTATTGAATGATTCAGGATTTGTTACAAAAGTAATAAATGAAGTACCAGAGGATAACTATAAACAGGTAGAAATAATAGGTTGGTTATATCAATATTATAATCAGGCTGAAAAAGACAGAGTTATTTCTACTAAAAAAGCATATAAAAAGAATGAAATTCCCTATGCTACACAATTATTTACACCAGATTGGATTGTTAGATATATGGTTGAAAACTCATTAGGAAGATATTGGATTGAACATAGTGAAAATGATTCTATTGCAAATAATTGGAAATATTTTATAAAAGAAAATTTAGAAAAGAAAAAAGAGAAATTAGATCCAACAGAAATTACATTTATAGATCCTTGTTGCGGAAGCGGACATATACTTGTTTATGCTTTTGAAGTATTTTATCAAATATATCTTCAAACTGGTTATAATAAAAAAGCTATTCCAGAACTTATATTGAATAATAATTTATATGGATTAGATATAGATGATAGAGCAGGGCAATTATCAATTTTGTCTGTTTTATTAAAAGCAAGAGAATATGATAAAAATATATTTAATAAGAAAATAGTAAGAAAACTTAATATTATGAGTATTCAAGAGTCAAATACTATTTCACTATATGCTGTTGAAAATATAAGTGATGAAGAAATAAAACAAAAAGTATTGTATTTAACCGATAATTTTAAAAATGCTAAAGAAATAGGTTCTTTATTAAAAATAGAACAAATAAATTACAATAATTTATTAGAATATATAGAACACGATAATTCGTTATTTGAAATTAAATTAAGAGAAAAAATAATACCATTAATCAAGCAATCTAATATTTTATCATATAAATATGATATCGTGGTTACTAATCCTCCTTATATGGGACTTAATTTTATGAATGATACATTAAAAAAATTTTTAAATAAAAATTATTATGAAGGAAGATTTGATTTGTGTACAGCTTTTATGCAACTTGATTTAATAAAATCAAAAGGATATCTTGCAATGATAAATCAGCAAGCATGGATGTTTAAAAAAATATATTTAAGTACAAGACAAAGATTTTTAAATAGTTATCAAATTTCAACAATGGTACATATGGGAAATGGTGCATTTGGGTCTGATTTTGGAACTACTGCCTGGGTTGCAAAGAAAGGCTTGTTAAATCAATCCGTTTTTATAAGACTTGCAGATGATAAAAATACAGGTAATAAAGAACGGAACTTTTTAAAAAAAATAAGTAGTAATGATGTTATTAAATTAAACCAAGAAATATTTAAAATAATGCCAAATAGTCAATTTGTATATTGGATAACTAATGGTATTTATAGAATTTTTAAAAAAAGTAAATTATTACACGAATTTTGTTATCCTAAAAAAGGTTTTTCGTCTGGTGATAATCCAAGATTTATAAGAATTTGGTATGAAATTGAAAAAGAAAAAATGTTTAAAAATAATAAATGGATTCCTATTACTATGGGAGGAGATTTTAGAAGGTGGTATGGAAATAATACAAACGTTGTAAATTATGAATTTAATGGTTTAGAATTAAGAAATTTTAAAGGTTCCGTTATGCGTAATATAAATTATTATTATACAGAATGTATATCATGGAATGATACCTCATCCACAGGTAAACTGGCAATGAGATATCATCCAAGTGGATTTATTCCTAATGCTTCCGGTCCTTGCATATATGCAGATAATGAAAATATTTATTATATTTTAGGATTAATGAATTCAATAGTGGCTGAAAAAATAATGTCATATATTGCTCCAGCTATGAAATTTGAGGTGGGAGAAATAAGTAATATGCCATTTATTAAAACAAAAAATTTTAAAGTAATTGAAAGAGTAAAAAGTAATATTAATATTTCAAAACATGATTGGGATTCATTTGAAATTAGTTGGGATTTTAAAAAGCATCCTCTATTAGAGTTTATAGATTCAATGCCTGAATTGCATGATTCTAATATTCAAGTTCCTATTCCTCATTTAAAAAAAATAAAAAATAATTATGGTGAAGAATGTTTTATAACAGATGAATTACCAATAAGAGCAAAAATATCAGATTCATATGATAGATGGGAAGAATTTACTAAAAAACAATTTTATACTTTGAAGAAAAATGAAGAAGAACTTAATAAAATATTCATTGATATATATGGTCTTCAAGATGAGCTAACACCTGAAGAAGAAGCTAAAGATGTAACCATAAGAAAAGCAGATCTATTAAGAGAAATTAAATCTTTAATTAGTTATGCCGTTGGTTGTATGTTTGGCAGATACTCTCTTGATAAAGAAGGCTTGATATATGCTGGAGGAGATTTTGATGAAGTATACAAAAAATGTAAGGAAGAAGATGGTGGTTGGGCAGGTGTCAGCCTAGCAAATTATAAAGTTTTAAATGATAATGGGAAAGAAATAGATTTGTCCTTTGAAGTTGATAATGATAATATTATCCTTATAACTGATGAAGCATATTTTAAAGATGATATTGTTGAAAGATTTAAAGAATTTATAAGTGTTGCATATGGCAAAGAAACATTGAATGAAAATCTTGATTTTATTGCAGATACATTAGGCAAAAAAGGTACTGAAACGAGTGAGGATACCATAAGAAGATATTTTGTAAATGACTTCTTTAATGATCATGTTAAAATATATCAAAAAAGACCTATATATTGGCTATTTGACAGTGGAAAGAAAAATGGGTTTAAAGCACTAATATATATGCATAGATATAATGAAAATTTAGTACCTAAAATTAGACTTGACTATTTACATAGAATGCAAGCTACTTATGAGAAAATGTTAGATGATATAAAATATAAACTTAATACAGAATTATCAATGACAGATAAAAAAGAAATACTAAAAAGGCAAGCTAACTTAAATGCTAAATTACAAGAAACAAAAGAATATGATGAAAAAATAGCACATATTGCAAATCAAAGAATTAAAATCGATTTAGATGATGGAGTAAAAGTAAATTATGAAAAATTTAGTTTTGAAAATCCTAAAACACATAAGATAGAGAGTATTTTAGCAAAAATAAAATAGGAGGATAGATTATGTTTGATAAAGTATTAGAACTATTAAAAGATACTTTAAATGGTGCTTTTTCAAGAGATAATGAAAGAAAAAGAACTAGAAAGATAATCTTTTGGTATGATCCAAAGCAGGAATATATAGATTTTATAAATGAACTTGTATTAGATAATACAGAGACAATTAAATATAATAATAATAGTTTTTGGATTAGATATCATATCGAAAAAGAAGAACTCAATAAAAATATTGTTATCTATCTTCCTTTTGAAAGAAAAAAGGGAATAGATAATGATTTATTAGATTTAGAAACTTCTAATAGTGATTTATTATTTAATCCAGATTCAACAACAATGACAATAAAACATTTAGGATTAACTGATGATGAGAGAAATATTGTAAAAAAATATAGGAAATTCTTTAATGATAAGAAAAGAGAAAATAAATTTAAGAATTTTGATGTTGAAGAAAAAAATAATGATAACATTGATTTAATTGTTACTGCTATTTTACTTAATATTAAGTCTATAAATGAAGATGAAATAATAAAAGAGATACTTAAATGTTATTATGAAGATTCTAAGAAATATGAGGAATTATTTAAGTTTGGTAGTGAAGAATTTATACTAGATTTATTTAATACTACATTTGGTACTAGTATAAATTCTCATGAAGAACTACCAGAAACGTTTAAATCATTAATATTCACATATTTTGCTACTAGTCTAAAAAATATTGAAAAAGTAAGTAGATATAGTAAATATTTACTTACTAAGAAAGCAACAAATGTATCAGTATTTATCAATAATTTAATGAGAGATAAATTAACAAAAGGATGCTTTGAAAAATTGTCTAAAGAAGTTGAAAAAGAATTTGGAATAGATGAATTACTTGCTTTTATGGATATAGATGATTATATTTTTAGTGATGCCTTTGAATCTGCCGATAAATATATTATAAAATTTATAGTTGATAAGTTATATGCTGGAATAGGAGAATATGATTTATATAATAATTATATTAATATAAGAAAAAATAAATATTGGTTTGAAAAGTTAAGTAATGAGTATCGTTTATTACAAGTAGTAATATCATTTTTTGAAAAAATAAATATAATAGAAGATTCAATTAAAGTTGTTGATATCGATAAATTTGCAAAAGATTATGCAGATAATTTTAGCGAAATTGATACTTTGTATAGAAAAATGTATTTCTTTTTTGACAGTATTGAAAATAGAGATTTATTTATTGATTTAAAAAATAAAGTAGAGAATATTTATGTTAACAATTTTATGAGTGAGCTATCTATTAAATGGAGTGATATGATAGAAAATATGACTAGATATGATTCTAATCGTATGATACTACAAAAGAATTTCTATAAAAATTTTATTAAACCATTTAATGATAAGAAAGATCGGATAATAGTAATAATATCAGATGCTTTTAGATATGAGTGTGCCAAAGAACTTAATGAGAAATTAAAACAATTTGCAAGTAAGTCTGATATTACTTATATGCAAGGCTTAGTGCCATCTTATACAAAGTTAGGAATGGCTGCATTACTTCCAAACAAAGAATTATCAAGAGTTAGTGACAGTGACGATATTTTAGTTGATGGGAAAGAATCAAGTAGTATTAAGGATAGAGAAATGCTATTACAAAAAGAAAATCCGGATTCTATTGCTATTAAGTATGATGATTTATATGAAATGACAAAATCAGAATGGAAAAGATTATTTTCTGGTAAAAAAGTTGTTTATATTTATCACGACACAATAGATAAGGTAGGAGAACATAATGAAAATGAAGTCTTTACTGCTTGTGGCAAAGCAATAAATGAATTAGAAAGATTAGTAAAAGATTTGCACATTACTTTTAGTGGTATAAATGCCTTTATAACTGCTGATCATGGATTCTTCTATAAAAGAGGAAAAATTGAAAACTTTGAGAAAACAAGTAAAACTACTAATTCATCAAAACAAAAAACAAGATATTCTTATTCAGATAATATTGTTGATGAAGAAGGTATTTTATCAATAAGTCTTGATTATTTATTTGGAGAAAATAGTGGTTATGTTAATATTCCAAAAGGTAATATTATCTTTGCTAGACAGGGTTCAGGAATAAATTATATTCATGGGGGAATTCTTCCTCAAGAAATAATAATTCCTGTTATAGATTTTAAATCTACTAGAACTACTGAAAAAAGTAAAAAAGTAGGTATTACTTATGGTGGACTATCAACTAAAATAACAAATGCTATTACATATCTTGAATTCTTTCAAGATTCAAATGTTGATGAAAATAATAAACCTTGTAGATATTTATTACACTTTGAAGATAAAGAAGGAAATAGAATATCTGATGAGTGTACTATAATTGCTAATTATGAGAATATGGAAGTTAAAGATAGATTTTTTAGAGAAAAATTCGTATTTAAAAATATGAAATATGATAAAAATGAACCTTATTATCTTGTGATTATAGATGAAGAAACGGGATTTATTCAGGATAAAATAAAATTCTATATAGATATAGTAATTGCTAATAATTTTGATTTCTAGGAGGTATAACAAATGGATGAGTTAAATATTAAATTAAATAAATATTTTCCAGGTAAAGTAGTTAGGAAAGATTTAACAAAAAAGATAAAAGAAGGTGCTAATGTACCTGTATATGTTCTTGAATACTTACTAGGAATGTATTGTGCTACAAATGATGAAAGTGCAATAAATGATGGTGTTGAAAATGTAAAAAGAATATTGGCAGATAATTTTGTACGTCCAGATGAAGCTGAGAAAATTAAATCCAAAATTAAAGAAAAAGGAATCTATACAATTATTGATAAAATAACTGTTAGATTAAATGAAAGATTAGATATATACCAAGCAGAATTTTCAAATTTAGGAATCAAAGATGCTCTTATTAGTGAAGAATATATAAAAAAATATGAAAAATTACTTGTTGGTGGCATTTGGTGCATTATTAAAGTTAGTTATTCTTATGATGATCAAGATAGACATAAAAGTCCATTTATTGTATCTAGTTTAGATCCTATTCAATTACCTAATATGGATTTAAGAGATTTATTTGAAGAAAGAAAACACTTTAGCAAAAATGAATGGATAGATGTATTAATTCGCTCAATGGGAATTGAACCTACGCACTTAAAAAATAATCAAAAATGGCATTTTATTGAAAGAGCTGTACCATTAGTAGAAAATAATTATAATTTATGTGAATTAGGTCCTAGAGGCACAGGAAAATCACATATTTATAAAGAAATATCTCCTAATAGTATTCTAGTATCAGGTGGGCAAACAACAGTTGCTAACCTATTTTATAATATGAGTCAAAAGAAGATAGGATTAGTAGGAATGTGGGATTGTGTTGCCTTTGATGAAGTTGCAGGAATTCACTTTAAAGATAAAGATGGAATCCAAATAATGAAAGATTATATGGCATCAGGATCATTTGCAAGAGGGAAAGAAGAAAAAAATGCCAATGCTTCAATGGTATTTGTTGGTAATATTAATCAAAGTGTAGAAGTATTATTAAAAACATCTAATCTTTTTGAACCTTTCCCACCAGAGATGGCAACTGATTCAGCTTTCTTTGATAGAATGCATTATTACTTACCAGGTTGGGAAATTCCCAAAATGAGACCTGAATTAATTACAGATGAATATGGTTTTATTACTGATTATTTATCAGAGTTTTTTAGAGAAATGAGAAAAAGGACTTTTTCAGATGCTTTAGATAAATATTTTAAATTAGGTAATAATTTAAACCAACGTGATGTTATTGCAGTAAGAAAAACAGTATCGGGCTTGATTAAATTGTTGTATCCAAATGGTTCATATACAAAAGATGAATTAAGAGAAATATTAGAATATGCTTTAGTTGGAAGACGTCGTGTAAAAGAACAACTAAAAAAAATAGGTGGAATGGAGTTCTATGATGTTCATTTTTCATACATTGATCTAGATACAATGGAAGAAAATTTTGTATCTGTTCCAGAATGTGGTGGTGGGAAATTAATCCCAGAAGGAATGCTTAAGGCAGGACATACCTATTTCATAGGGAGAGGTAGTTCTGGAATGATAGGAACATTTAAAATTGAAGTGGAGTCTCCTAGTGGACATGGTAAATTTAATATCACAGGAATTGGTTCTGATAGAGAAACAAAAGAAGCTTTAAATACAGCATATAATTATTTTAAAGGTAATAAGAAAAATATTAGTGCAAGTATCCAAGTAGAAAATGTAGATTATTTATTGCATGTAGAAGACTTACAAGGAGTTGGTGCATCCAAAGATGTATCTTTAGCAGCTTTTGTTGCTATGTGTAGTAGCGCATTAAAGAAACCTATGCAAGGAAGTTTAGTTATTTTAGGAAGTATGAGTATAGGTGGAACAATAAGTAAGGTAGAGGAACTAGCTAATACTTTACAGGTATGTTTTGATTCAGGAGCGAAGAAAATATTATTACCAATGTCATCAGCAGGTGATATTTCTAATGTACCAAGTGATTTGTTTTCTAAATTTAATATTTCTTTTTATAATTCTCCAGAAGACGCTGTGTATAAAGCATTGGGAATAGAATAAAAAAACAATAAATGAATAAGTTTTATTATGTGCTATCCAAAATTTAAAAAATATTAAATAAAGAAAATTAATGTATACATAGATTGGTGGTAAACAAAACTAAAAAACAAAATTTAAAAATAATAAATGGAGGTTAATTTATGGCAAAATTTGAAGTAAACAATGTATCTATTAGCACATTACTTGGATATGTAAATGATGGTACTATTGCAATACCAGAAATACAAAGACCATTTGTATGGAAATCTATTCAAGTAAGAGATTTAATAGATTCACTTTATCAAGGATATCCAGTAGGTTATATAATTACTTGGAAAAGTCCAGATGTCAAATTAAAGGATGGAACAAAATCAGAAGGGAAACAAATTTTAATCGATGGACAACAAAGAATTACTGCATTGACTGCCTCATTATTAGGTCAAGAAGTTTTAGATGATAATTATAAGAAAAAAAGAATAAAAATCGCATTTAATATTTTAACAGAAGAATTCCAAACTTCAAACCCTGCAATAGAAAAACAAGAAGAATGGATTTCTGATATCTCTGAATTTATGAAAGTTGGAAGTATTAATACTTTTGATTATGTTTCGAACTATTCTAAAAAGTTTGCGATAGATCCCAACTTAGTAAATATTAGAATTAATAAGTTATTATCAATTAAAAACATTTCAATAGGGAGAATTGAGTTATCATCATCATTAAGTATTGAAGAAGTAACAGAAATATTTGTTAGAATCAATTCAAAAGGAGTAGTGCTATCACAAGCAGATTTTGCAATGTCAAAGATTAGTGTTAATGAAGAATATAAAGGCAATGACATTAGAAAAGTAATTGATTATTTTTGTCATTTTGCAAAGACACCAGCTGATTTCGATAATATAAAAAACAATGATATTGAGTTTAGTTCAAAAGAAATATTTCAGAAAATATCGTGGATTAAAGATGAAAATGAGGACCTATATCTTCCTTCATATACCGATGTACTTAGAGTAGCTTTTACTTATAAATTTAAAAGAGGTAAATTGCAAGATTTAGTAAGCTTGTTATCAGGACGGGATTTTGAAACACGAGAGTACAAAGAAGAAATAATAGCTGAAAGTTATTCAAAATTATATGCTGGTGTAAGAGATTTTATAGATCAATATAATTATCAAAACTATATAATGATTTTAAAATCTGCTGGTATAATTGATGATTCTCTTGTTAGATCACAAAATGTATTGAATTTTGGTTATATATTATATCTTTTACTTCGTGAAAAGAATATTAGCCATGATAGGATTCAAACTAGTGTTAGAAGGTGGGTGATAATGTCTATTTTGACGCAAAGATATACATCTTCGCCAGAATCAATGTTTGATTATGATATTAGAAGATTAAATGAATCATCAGATATTATAGAATATATTAATGAAGAAATTAGTAGAGAATTAAATGATACATTTTGGGATAGCATTCTTGTGGAAAGATTTAATACTCCAGTAACATCATCTCCATACTGGAAGACATATATTATTGCTCAAATTAAATTAGGAAACAAAGGTTTCTTATCAAAAGATATAGATGTAAGAACATTGATAGAAGAAAGAGGAGATGTTCATCATATTTTCCCTAAAGATTATTTAATGAAAAATGGATATAGTAATAAACAACAATATAATCAAATTGCTAATTTAGCAATGTTACAAACTGAAATAAATATTCAAATAAGTAATAAAGCACCTAATGAATATATGAAGAGTATAATAGATCAATGTAATGGTCATGAAAATAAATATGGAGCTATTAATAATATTGAAGAACTCAAACAAAATTTGAAAGATAACTGTATTCCACAAGGTTTTATAGAAATGAATTATCTTGATTATAATGATTTTTTAAAGAAACGTAGAATTTTAATGGCAACAAAATTGAAAGATTATTTTGAAATGTTGTAAATTAGAGGTCTTATATAAATGTATTGTTGTATAAGACTTTTTTTTATCTACCGCTTTTGGTTATATTATTTCTATGTAATGTTTAATATAATATGATAATTTGAACAACAAAATTAGTTGTATGTTATTATTATTACCTATTTGTTTACTTTAAATTTTATCATAAAATATTTTTATTTGATTAAATTGTATACTTGATGATAATAAAGTAATAAATTAAGGAAAAGCATAAAAAATTACTTTATAAAGTAATTTTTTTGACAACAAAAGAAAATAATAATATAATATAGATAGGAAAGGGGATTTTATCTATGATAATTAGGGAAAGATATTTAAAACAAATAAGACCATTTTATAATCAAGACTTAATTAAAGTTTTGATTGGAATTAGACGTTCTGGAAAATCAGTTATTTTAACACAAATTATTGATGAGATAAAAAAGAAAGGCATAGATGATGAACATGTAATTTATATCAACTTTGAAGATTTTGATTATGAAGAATATACTGATCCTAAAAAATTAAATGATTATATAAAGGAAAAGATAAAAGATGATAAGAAATATTATATTTTCTTTGATGAAATTCAAAATGTTAATTCTTGGGAAAAAGTAGTAAACTCATTAAGAGCAACAAAAAACGCTTCAATATTTATAACTGGTTCTAATAGCGATTTATTATCAAGTGATCTAGCTACTCATATTGCAGGAAGATATGTAAGTTTTAAAATAACACCATTTACATTTAGTGAGGTATGTGAACTATTACAGATAACTGATAAAAAAGATTTAGATGATACCTTTAATGATTATATTAAATGGGGAGGAATGCCTCAAAGGTTTATGCAAAGTGATGATGCTTCTAAAAAGACATACTTAAGTGATATATATGATTCGATTGTTATTAAAGATATAGTCAAAAGATTCAGTATTAAAGACATTGATTTATTAAATAGAATAGTTACATATATATTAACAACACCATCACAAACATTTTCTCCAGAAAGTTTAAAAAAATATTTTGAAAGTGAATCTAGAGGAGTATCTTTAGAAACATTATATAACTATTTAGATTATATTGTTAGAGCAAATCTTATTTCTAAAGCAGAAAGATATGATATACGAGGTAAAAGAATTCTTACAGGTAAATATAAATATTACTTAACAGATTTAGGATTTACTAATATACTAAGTGATGGCAAGAAAGGACAAATGGGAGCTTATCTAGAGAATATTGTCTATAATGAACTTATTGCTAGAGGTTATAATGTAAATATCGGAAATTTAGAAAATGGAGAAATTGATTTTATAGCTACTAGATTTAAAGAAAAAATATATATTCAAGTTACATATATCTTATCTGATGAATCAGTGATTAAAAGAGAATTTGATGCTTATAAAAAAATTGAAGATAATTATCCTAAATATGTTATCTCAATGGATAAGTTTGATTTTTCACAGAATGGTATTATTCATAAAAATATAATAGACTGGTTATTAGAAAGCGATAGATAAAGTTAAGGATGTGATTAATGATGAAAATAGACTTTAAAGATGTTTTTAATGCCACGATATTATCAAGAGGATATGAATACTATAAAGATGGTCTAGTAGAAGATGTTTCAGTTGATAACGGTGTTGCAACTGCTAAAGTAGAAGGGACTACTACTTATGATGTATCTGTTGAGATAGAAAATGGCATGTTTATAGATGGTGATTGTACTTGCCCTTATGCAAGTGAAGGAAATTATTGTAAACATATGGCTGCATTATTATATTATTTAGATAATGGAAAAATATTTGAAAATAGCAATTATACTACTAAAGAAGAAATTATTAGAAATAGTCTTAAAAACCTTAATAGGGCGGAGTTAGATGAGTTCTTAGTTAAATTATTAATGGAAGATAAAGATGTTTTTGATAAGTTTAGATTAAGCTTTAATAAATTATTTCCAAGTTTAACTTTAAAAGAATATAAAAAGAAAATATATGATGCTATTAATCAGAGTGCTGGGCGTGATGGTTTTATTGATTACAATGAATCATGGGATTATACTCATAACATGTATAATATTATAAATGAAGCAGATACTTTAGTAGGTAATGGCGAATATGATTTAGCTTTTGATATCGTTAAGACGATTTTAGATTCTATTCCTGATACTTATATTGATGACTCTAATGGTTCTACAGGTGAGGTGGCATCTTCATGTATAGAGACAATTGAACAAGTACTAGAAAATGTTTTAAATGAAAATAATAGTTTATCTAAACGGATACTTGATTATATTTTAAATGAGGCTAAGACTGAATACCTTTCTAATTATGCTATTGAATTATATCCATTATTAGACTTATATCTTGATAAAGATGTGTTCCTTAACGAAATTGAGAAAGAATTGTTAGAGGTTTTAGAACATGGTAAGGAAGAAAAGTATTTTTGGAATGCTGAATATTATGTCAATATCTTAATAACAATCTATGATAAAGAAAATGCTAAAGATAAGGTAACTAATCTATTAAAAACATATTCTCATGATAAAAATATCTGTTTTAAATTAGTTGAAAAATATTTGAAAGAAGATAATGTTGATGAAGCAATAAAATTGTTAAAGACGAGATTAGAAAAAGATAGTGACAGTGATTATGCTTTGAAATTGTCTGATATCTATTTAAAAGAAAATATGTATGCTGAATATAAAGATATCTTATATAAATTATTATATGAGCTTGATAAGTATGATATTGATATTTATAAGAAAATAAAAACTTTATACTCTAAAGATGCTTGGTTAGTAGAAAGAAAGAATATTATAGATAAAATTACGAAAAAAGAAAAATCTTGGTGGTATGAAGATCAGTTATTAAAGATTTATATAGAAGAAAAAATGTATGATAATATTTATAATGATATTAAAGATAAAGATATGGATACTATTATAAGATATGAAAATTATCTTTTACCTAAATATAATAAAGAATTAATAAATATATATGTTAAATGGTGTGAAACTTTTGCAAGTCATGCTAATAATAGAAAGATGTATCGGGAATTAGCAAGTAAGATGTGGCATATAAAGAAAATGGATAATAGTAGTAGTGAATATACTAAATTGTTGAAAAAAATGAAAGAAAAATATGCGGGTAGACCAGCAATGCAGGAAGAATTATCAAAAGTATTATAAAAGAACAAGTGAAATAGAAGGGACTAATAGTTACAAAGTAAGTGTTTATCTAAAAATAATGATTAAGGTAATAACAGGATTATTTTTACCATAAATTTCCAATTTAATATTAATGTTTACAGGAAGCTATTTGATATGGCTTCTTTTTGTGTTATAATCTGTTTAAGGAAGGAAAGAGACTTTAAAGGTTTTTATTTCTTTAAAAATATGTAAAGTATGTGAGATAGTTTTATATGAAGATGTTTGATGAGATCAATTATTATAAGAAAGAATATGTTTTTGAACAATATACGAGAATAATATCTAATTTTAAAGACTATGAAAAGATTTCAAAAAGAAAGATGCTAGAATCTATATATAAATTATATGGTGATTATAATAATATTATTGATATTTGTACTGTAAGAGAATTAAAGTTCTTAAAAAAAATAATAAATTTTAAGCAAGATAATACTGAAGAAAATAAGTTAAAGCTTTATGACGAAAAATATGAATGGGAAAGAAAGTTATTATCAAGTAAGTTTTTAATTAGTAATGACATTGGCAAAAATATAACAATTCCTGAAGAAATAGAGGAACAAGTTGAGAAAGCTATAAAAAATGTTAATTGGTCGTTACGTAAAAAGTTAGATGATTTAAATGAATTATTAGTTGGTTTTTGTAAAATGCAGGGCTCAGTTTTGCTAAAGACCTTAACGCTTTTTGGTGCAGAAGTAACTAATATTCCTGAAGAATCAATAGAAATTCATATGTTGAACAATAGAGTTTTTAAATTTTATGTAGCAATTGAAATAGAAAATTATGAAAGTTTGGGAGACGAGATTCCTGTAGCAATTTATCAAGATTTTTATTATATTAAAGATGAACTTGATGAAGAAAGAAAAAAACAAGGTCTTGCTGGGACAACTACATTTGATTTAGAGCTTTATAAAACTTTATTCTATAATGATTTTGATATAAGAAATACCAAGATAAAAAAATTCTTAACAGAGTTAAAGAAATTACCATTTTTTTGGTTTACAGCTCTTGATGAAATAAAAAATTTTGCAATGTTAAATATAGATAGACAACCTTTAAAAGATGCTATTTCTAATGTAGGTAGTTTAAAATATATGGATTTAAGTAAATTTTTTAAAATTATGGACGATGCTATGGATGAAATGTCATCTGGAGCTTTAAATGGTTTTACTCCAAATCAGGCTAAAAAGATAAGAGAAGAGGAACAAAAGATAGAGTATGAAAAAGAAAAGAACTATGTTAAACAAAAAAACGCTTGTTTAAAAGAAAAAGATGCGAAACTATTTTATAAGATTTACTTTGCCTTGCTAGAGTTTACTAATAATAAATATAAAATTGTTCCTAATTTAAAAATATATAACAAAACTGGTATTGATCCAACTGAAATAATTGGTATAGTAGATGAGTTTTGGAGTAATAAAGATAAATTAATCTTAGAATTTTGTTTTACTAATCCTTATAAATTCAGTAAGGAAGAGTTAGAAATAACAGGTGAATTCAAAAAAGGAATTAGAGGTCTATTTATAATTTGCGAATATGAAGAAGAATATACAGCTATTATGGATAATGAAAAGGTGTATATGATTAAGGGTATAAATGATAACATTGATAATATTATTTCTTATAAAGATTTACCATATATTACTATTACATCTATTATACCATTTAAAGATGTGTTAATTTATGATGGAATGTTCCAAGAGATGAGTATAGGTTTTGGAAATGATTTTGATAAAATTGTTAAACAAGAATTTAAAAATTCAATTAAGTACTATCATTTGTAAAAGTTGTACTGAATAATAAATTTTTATTAGAAATATTATATTTAACTAATTTATAAATATGATAAGAAACTAGATGATTTAGATGATAAAATCTTTAAATTATCTAGTTTTTTTGAGATTAAGTTTTTTGATTGAAAACAAAAAAGATTTGAGTTTAGGTAAAAATAAAACTTAATAAAGAAAAGTGAAAATGTGTTATCCACAGATTCACTTTTTTAAGCA
>CALVIR010000020.1 GCA_944331915.1 uncultured Bacilli bacterium
TTTGGTACATTATTGTGTTTGAATATAAAATTTATAAATTTTTGATGCTTTTTTTGTAAAAAACCTAAACTCAAAGAAATATATTATTGCCATATTTTTTTGCTTATGTTAATATAGTGTTAACAATAGAAGGAGCGTGTAAAAGATGAAACAAATATCAAGTTTACAGCAAGTTACCTGGAGGGGGGTACTTTAGAAGCTTAAGTACTTTCTTTCGTCATGGGATAAGAGCAGGATAGGTGTATTCTGTTCTTTTTTGTGATAAAATCGAAAGGAGTAAAACATGAAACAAAAGAAAGAAAAAATAATAATATTAGGTTTAATCTTGATAATGATTATAGCAGTAGTAGGAGTAAGTTATGCTGCTTTTAGTTACACAGATACAGGTACTCAAGTAAATAGTATTACAACAGGAGCAATCACGATGACTTATACCAAAGTGATAATATCATAAATATGACAGGAGCTTTACCAACCACAGACAAAACAGGTACAGTTCGTTTAACAGAAGGAGAGTACTTTGATTTTACAATATCAAGTAATATCACTGGTAATGTCAATATCAACTATGAAATAAGTGCTAAAGACGTAACTTCAAGTGGTAGAAAGATAGATGGATCTAATATCAAGTTATATCTAACTAAAGTAAACAGTGATGGTAGTGAAGAAGCATTAATGTTACCAGAAACATATAGTGAAGAAACTAATGCTAACAATTATACTGGTAGACCAGCAGGAGAAATGAGTTTATATACAAGTAGTATGAATAGTAGTGAAACTAACAACTATCGTCTTAGAATGTATGTAACAGAAGAATACAATCCTCAAGGAGATGGAGGAGGTTTACAGTTTAGTGTGCAAATAAATGTCTATGGTAAAGATGGAGATAAATATGTCCCAGAGACAGTCCAAACTCTTTTAGCTAACAATGAGGTTCAAGAAGATACAACTAATATGTTTAACTATGCCAGTAATGGAACTCAATATGACCCAAATGATGAAGAAGATTATGCAACTGATCCAAATCCAGAATACATAACAAGTGGATTATATCAATCAGAAGATGAAGATGGGGTAAGTTATTACTTTAGAGGAAATGTTACCAATAATAATGTTCAATTTGGAGAGTATCAAAGTGATTATTATGTATATAGTGATGGATATAGATATTTTCAAAGCCAAGAAAGTTGTATGGAAGCTAATGAAGGATATGAAGATGATTGTCAACAAGTAAAATTAGCATCTAGAGGAGATAAAATGTACTGGAAGATAATAAGAGCAAATGGAGATGGCAGTTTAAGATTAATCTATAATGGAATAAGTGCAAATCCTGGCAATAGTTCCTTAGAAGATTCTTATATGGTAGGAATAACACCATACAATTTAGAGTATAATAATCCAAAATATACAGGATATACCTATGATAATGGAATTGATTCTTTTGTTAAAAGAGAGGTAGATACATGGTATGAAAATGCCTTAGGAGATACTATATATGATAGTATGGTAATAGGTGGCAGATTCTGTAGTGATAGTAGTGGATATAAGAATGCTTCAGAATATGGAGTATCAGAAGAGAAGATGGGAAATTTAACAAATATATATTTATTTTCAAGTTTTGGAGAAAGATTAGCTAACTTTATAAAGACAACACCAGGAAACAATAATCCAACGCTAAAATGCCCAGCAACAAGCGAAAGTTATGGAGGTAGTTATAGATTAAAAGCTGGTTTAATAACAGCAGATGAATTAGCTTTAGCAGGAGAAAGCACATATGTAGTAGGAAATAGTTACTTAAATCCTGGAGAAACAGATGTAGCTTGGTATTGGACAATGACGCCGGCCGATTTCAATAATGGTGGTGTTGCTGGTGTTTGGGATGAGTATGGTTTTCTGGGCGTGGACATTGTCAGCAACTACTACGCCGTGCGACCAGTTATCAACGTGTTAACTGATAACGGTTTCACTGGTGGTGATGGAACTGCAAGTTCACCTTATGTTCTTGGATAGAAAGAGGCAAATGACTCTTCATTTGCCTCGGGGGTTAAACTGTATGAGGTACGGTGTTCGTCTGGTGTGAGTGCTTACTTTTTGCTTATGGTTTGCCTTTTTCTCACGCCGGCCGATTTCAATAATGGTAATGCTAATGTATGGAATGAGAATGATAATCTGAACGTGAACAATGTCAACAACAACAACGCCGTGCGTCCAGATTCCTACTAAGGCTAGTATAACTAGTGTCACCGCATTTTGTCGGCCAAGGCTTACAAATAGAGGAAGTTTGAATGGAAACAAGTTTAATCCCTAGGCTTTGCCTAAATATATAATATAGATGTCTCTTGACTTAGAATAAAGTTAAGAGACTATCCCTATATTAATTTTTTTTGGAGAAAAAGTGAAAAAATATACAACAAAACAAAAATACAATTTTTATAAGAAGAATTATGCTAAATATCTTCTCTTGCTAAAGAAAAAAGATAAACTAATTACTTATAATATAGATGCGAAAATAGTTTCATATCTTTTTAAAATACATTATCAAGAAGAACTTATTCTAGATAAAATTCTCTTAACAGAATTGTTAGAGTTAAAAGAAACATATCATTTTAATATCGCTGTTATAAATAATAAAAAAATAAATGAATACTACTGTAGTAAATTAAGTGATTATCTTTCTTTAAAAACCAAAAGTAAAAATTATGTTAAAAAGATGGAGGGCGACGCGGATGGATAAGAATGACTCATTTAAAATACTAAAAAACACCAAATACTTAGCATATGAAATAATAGAACTTTCTTATAACTTTCCAAGAAAAGATATGGTTGTAACTAAATCATTACAAAAAGAACTATTTAACCTGATTAGACTATTAAATTCTTATATCGTTAATAAAACCAGTACCAGAATAAAAGAAAAATACATTAAAGATTTTATTGTTAGTCTTTCAATGACTGATTTTTATTTAGAGTACTATTATCAAAATAGAAATATTAGCTTTAAAAAATATAAAGACTTAATTGATGAGATTATTATGATAAGAAAACTAGCTTATGGAGTATTAAAAAATGAAAAAGAGCTATCTAAAATATGATATCCTAGTTGATTATGAAAAAATTTATGATTGTTATAAAAAAGTTATGAAAAATACTGAACATAAAGAAAAATTAACTAAGTATAATCTTTTTCTTTCAAGTAATCTTATAGAAATATATAATGATCTTAAAGAAAAACACTATACTCATGGAAAATACAATATCTTTCTGATTAAAGATCCTAAATATCGTATTATTATGAGTGAAAATCTAAAAGACAAGATTGTTAACCTTTTAATAAGTGAATATATTCTAAAACCAACTTTGGAAAAAAGGCTAATTGATGAAAATTGTGCGACAAGAAAAGGTATGGGGAGTAAACATGCTTTTAATTTATGTAAAAGATATATCTTAAAACTAAAAAGAAAGCATAAAGAGATATATGTACTTAAATTTGATATAAAAAAATATTTTTACAATATAGATCATGATGTTTTAATCGAAAAATTAGCTAAAATCTTTAAAGATGAAGATATTATGAGATTACTTAGAAATATCATCTACAGCTCTAATATGAGTTATGTTAATAAAGAAATAGATGATATTATAAATAGAGAACTAAAGAAGGATTTATCAACATACCATAAAACAGAACTTAAAAGAGTACCTAGATATAATTATCATAAAGGTCTAGCGATAGGTAATGTAACAAGTCAGATTCTAGCAATATATTACCTTAATAGAATTGATCATCTCATTAAAGAGAAACTTTCTTGTAAACACTATATAAGATATATGGATGGTGCGACTGTGTAGGTCGAATAAATTAACAGGTGGAACTCCTGTCTAGAAAGTGATACCCGTCACATCTAGTAGCGAGTCTTGGGCTATAAAGGGTAACTTTTATGGTTAAGCGTAGACAGTTAGGTATTAGGGTTAGTATTGAGCTTCGAAACGTATCGATATAGATTGGAAATGTAGACGCTGTCGTCCAAGCGGAATACGACATTTGATAATATGTTATGGGAAATGTTATCAAATTTCCACGGAGTCTGTAAGACCTAATCATGATATACAATGTTTATTCGATGAACAGTGAGAACCTATATTTTCTCTTAGTCCAAAGTATGTGGTTAGCTGCTTGGGATGGAGTATGATGAAATAAGAAATAAATATGTCAAATGAAATATAGGTAGTCAGATGAACTCATAGTACTGATAATATTGTATAAACAAATGCAATGTAGGGAAGGGGTTCACATAATATAGAAATTGTTAAAAGGAAACATTACACTATACAAGGAGTGATAAATAATGACACAGAAAGTAACAAGGATAAATCAAATTGCAAAAGAGAACGACAAAGTGATATTTACATCAATTTATCATATGATTGATAATGAATTACTAAGAGAATGCTTTGATGAGTTAAAAGGAAACAAAGCAGTAGGAATAGATGAGGTAACTAAAGATGAATACTTTAGAAATATAACTCAAAATATAGATGACTTAGTGGATAGACTTAAAACAAAGAAATATAGACCTATGCCATCAAGGCGAGTCTATATTCCTAAATCTAATGGTAAATTGAGGAATTTAGCAATAGCAAACTTTGAAGATAAGATAGTTCAGTTGGCATTGAAGAAAATACTTGAAGCTATATTTGAACCGAGATTTAGTAATAACATGTATGGCTTTAGGAAAAATGTGGGTTGTCATGATGCATTAGCACAAGTAACATATGACATAGAATGGAATTATACAAGTTATGTTGTGGAAGCTGACATTAAAGGTTTCTTTGATAACATTAATCATGATAATTTAATGAAATGTTTAGAACTACATATTCGAGACACTAACATTTTGATACTTGTAAGAAAATTTCTTAAGGCAGGAGTAATGGATAAGGGGCGGTTCTATGTCTCAGAATATGGAACACCTCAAGGTTCTATAGTAAGTCCAATACTAGCGAAAATCTATATGTACTATTGTCTTATAAAATGGTTTGAAAAATATGTCAAACCAAAATTAAGAGGTTTTGCAAGTATAATCAACTACGCAGATGATTTTATATGTTGTTTTCAATATAAAGATGAGGCAGAGTACTTTTATAAAGAGCTTTTACCTAAAAGGCTCAAAAGAGGAGGTTTAGAACTTGCTACAGAAAAAACTAGGATGATTGCCTTTGGAAGGTTTACCATCAAGAATACAAAAGTAGGAAAACCTAAAACTTTTGATTTTCTAGGATTTACACACTATTGTAGTAAAAGTAAAAATGGTAAGTTTAGAGTTAAACGCAAAACTTCTGGAAATAAATTTAATAAAAAGCTAGTTGAGTTTAATATGTGGTGTAAAGAAAATAGAACCATGCCAATAGAAGATATTATGAATAATGTTAAAAGAAAATTAATTGGACACTATAATTATTTTGGAATTACAGATAATTATCATGCTATTTGTAAATTCTACTATCGTTCGTTACAAATTTTATTTAAATGGTTAAACAGAAGAAGCCAAAGATATAGTTATACAAAAGAAGAGTTTAAAAAGCTTTTGGTACAATATGATATACCTAAACCATATGTAAAAGTAAATATATATAATAAGATTGATAGCAATTTGAGGAATAATTAAATCTATATTATGAAGAGCCGTATGCGGAAAAGCTGCACGTACGGATCTGTGAGGGGAATATAAGGTGACTTGTATTTCTACTCGATATGGCATTATTTTTTCATATGATAAAGAAGAGTTAAAAAGAATAAGAATTATCTTAGAACAAGAATTGAAGCAAGAAAAACTTAGTTTGAATAGAAAAACTAATATATATAAAATTAGTAAAGGCTTTACTTTTATAGGTTATAGATTCATATTAAAAGATAATAAATTAGTTATTAGAATAAACAATAAAGTTAAGACAAGAATGAAACGAAAGATTAAATATCTTACTATTAATGATAAAGAGAAACTTATTAGAGTTAAGGCTAGTTATTATGGTTATATGAAAAGAGCTTCTACTAATTTCTTACAATATAACCTTAGTATTAAAGAAAAATGAACTCTAAGTTAGTTGCTATTTTCCTCGTTCTATAGTATAATTTTCTTAAGGAGAGAATTATATGGATAGTGAATTTATAAAAGAAATAGAAAATAAAATGAAAGCAGCTTTAGCTAACTTAGAAAAACGTTTTGCAACTGTAAGAGCAGGACGTGCTAATCCGTCTAGTTTAGATGGAGTAGTAGTAGATTATTATGGTTCCATGACACCATTAAAGAGTCTTGCAACAATATCAGTACCTGAAGCTACACAATTGTTAATTAAACCTTTTGATCGTAGTTGTTTAAATGCGATTGAAAAGGCGATTATCGCTGCTAACTTAGGTTATAATCCTTCTA
Organism: uncultured Bacilli bacterium; assembly: GCA_944331915.1. GTDB lineage: Bacteria > Bacillota_I > Bacilli_A > RF39 > UBA660 > Onthousia. The sequence goes on from CALVIR010000020.1 coordinate 6,429, forward strand.
ATGATGGTGAAACAATTAGAATAGTTATTCCTGCTTTAACAGAAGAAAGAAGAAAAGAACTTGTTAAACAAGTTAAAGCTTTAGCAGAAGATGAAAAAGTTGTAATTAGAAATATTCGTCGTGATGCTAATGAAAAAATAGAAACGATGAAATTACCAGAAGATGAAGAAAAAGGTATGATGAAAGATGTTCAAGATTTAGTTAATGAATATAATAAAAATATTGATAATATTCTAAAAACTAAAGAACAAGAATTAATGACTGTTTAAGATGATATGAATGAAATAATTTTTTGGAAGATATTGGTAGTTGCATAATTTTAAATTAACTGTATAATATAAGTAAGTGAGAGATAATCTCATAAAAAAGGACACTCTACCTGAGTGCTTGCCTTAATTTATTTAAGTAGCAGCACTATCCTAAAATGGATGGTGCTATTTTTATTAATTCCATTACGATTAGTAATAGAAGAAATATTATTCCGATGAGGAAAATAATGATAAAATCTTTTTTACTCATGGAACCACCTCCTTTACTAAAAAAGAAAGATGGCAAACACCCGTTCAAGTGTCAATATATATACTAACAGATATTTATTAGGATTAATAGTGGTAATTATTTCCAATTCAGATGATTTAAAACATTAACATAATTATTCTCTAAAAAGTGGAAATGGATAGTTGTTAGGAAATAGAATTATGTAAAAATTTCATATCCATATTTGCTTTAAACTAATAATTATGTTATAATCACTAAGTAAAACCGGAAGAAGGAGTAGTAATAAAGAAATGCTTTTTAAAGAGAGTCTATGGCTGGTGGAAATAGATAAGCTTCTTTATGAATTCACCTTACTAGGTCCTATAGCAAAACTATAGGCGTTAATCGCGTTAAGATAATGAGAATAGTTAAATAACTATAAATTAAGGTGGTACCACGAAAAAATCGTCCTTAAGTTATAGTTATTTTTTCGTTTATGGGAGGACTTATATGATTAAAAGAGTTATTTGGGATGTTGATGGAACCTTACTAGATAGTGACTTTACTTATGAAGATGAACTATTTAAAAGTTTATTATCTGAAAAAAATAGTAAAACTTTAATTGAAAGAAAAGTAGCTTTGCTAGTTAGTTATGAAAAAAGTCATTATCGTTATACTAAATCTGCTCTTAGTACCTATTTATCTAAAGAATTAGGTTTTAATATTAGTACTGATTTTATAGAAAAATGGATAAACTTTAATATGACTATCCCTGATCAAATTCATGAAGGAGTAGAAGATGTTTTAGCATATTTAGAAAGTAAAGATATTGATAATGTTGTTTATAGTAATTGGTTTGCTAAAACGCAAGAAGGTAGATTAGAAAAGGCAAATCTTCGTTCCTACTTTGGAGAAATATCTGGTGGTGATACCTTTATCAAACCAAATTATACTGGCTATTTACAAGCCTGTTACCCGTATCTTCCTCATGAATGTCTTATGATAGGAGATAACTATATGAATGATGTCCTAGGTCCAAGATTAGCAGGCCTTAATGCCATTTACTATGATAAATATGATAGAAACAAGGATGTAAATAATAAAATAAAAAGTTTAGTAAAAATAAAGGAGATGTTATAGATGAATGTTTTAGCTTTACAAGCTTTAAAAAAAGAAATAAATAAAGATTTTGATAATGTTAAAGACTTAAAAACTTTAGATGAACTAAGAGTTAAATATCTTAGTAAGAAAGGAATTATTACCGAATTAAATAGTAAAATTAAAGAGATTCCAAATGAAGAAAAAAAAGACTATGGAATGAAAGTTAATGAGGTAAGAAGCTACTTTAATGACAAATATGACAGTCTTAAAACTACTTTAGAAAAAGAAGCTTTAGAAATGAAACTTGCTCAAGAGAAAATTGACTTAACTTTACCAAGTGTTAAATTTAAGACTGGTTCTCCTAATATCTTAGAGAAACTTATTGAAGAGGTAGAAGAACTTTTAATTTCAATGGGGTATGATGTTTTAGATGGACCAGAGGTCGAAGAAGATAAATATAATTTTGAAATGCTTAATCTTCCTAAAGGCCATCCGGCAAGAGATGCTCAAGATACCTTCTATTTAGAAAATGAAGAACTACTTTTACGTAGTCAAACCTCACCTGTTCAAGTTAGAGCGATGCTTGCGAAAAAAGGAAAAGAACCAATTAGAATGATTTGTCCTGGTAAAACTTATCGCCGTGATGATGATGATGCGACACATTCTCATCAATTTATGCAAATAGAAGGTTTAGTAGTTGATAAAAATATAAGTCTCTCAGACTTAAAGGGAACCATAGATTTAATCGTTAAACGTCTCTTTGGTAATGATACAATTACAAGATTTAGACCAAGTTACTATCCATTTACAGAACCATCAGTAGAGGTAGATATTAGTTGTTTTAAATGTAAAGGAGAAGGCTGTAATATCTGTAAAAACACTGGCTTCATTACCGTTGCTGGAGCAGGTATTGTTCATCCTCATGTTTTAGAAATGGCAGGATATGATCCTAAAGAATGGACTGGTTTTGCTTTTGGTTTTGGTGCTGATCGCTTAGCGATGTTAAAATATGGTATTAATGATGTTCGTGTTTTCTATAATACGGATTTAAGAGAAACAAAAGATTTTGATAGAGTGGAGGAGTAAAATGATAAATTTAGAATGGGTTAAAGATTATATTGATTTAACTGATGAAGATTTAGAAAAGTTAGCGGTTAAAATTACCGAAGCAGGTATTAATATTGAAAAGGTTATTACAAATAGTATTCCTAACTTAGTAATTGGTAAGGTTATATCTTGTGTTGATCATCCTGATAGTGATCATTTACACGTTTGTAAAGTAGATATTGGTAGTGAGGTTTTAAACATTGTTTGTGGTGCTCCCAATGTTAGAACTGGCCTTAAAGTTATCGTTGCTAAAGTAGGAGCTATCTTACCAGGTGATTTTGAAATAAAGAAAAGTAAAATTAGAGGCGTAGAAAGCTGTGGCATGATTTGTGCTCTTTATGAACTTGGTTTAGAAGAAAAAAATGAAGAAACTTATGCAAAAGGAATTCATGAATTATCTGATGATGCTCCAATTGGAAAAGATCCTCTTACTTTTTTAGGCCTTACCGATACTTTATACGAGTTAGATATTCATAAACATCGTAACAATGACTGCTATTATCACCTTGGTTTTGCTTATGAAATTGCTGCTATTTTAAATCGTAAAGTAACACTACCAGACCTTACTTTTAAGGAAAATCTTCCTAGTGTTGAAGATATGTTAACTCTAACTGTTGCTACGAAAAAATGTCCTTATTATTCAGCTCGTATCGTAACAGATGTTGAAATAGGAGAGTCTCCGGACTTTATCAAAAAACGTCTAAACTCTGTTGGTATTAGATCTATTAATAATGTCGTTGATATTTCTAACTATGTTATGTTAGAATTTGGTCAACCTCTTCACTTTTTTGATAAAGATAAATTAGGAACTAATATCTTAGTTAGAGATGCTAAAGATAAGGAAGAAATAATAACACTTGATGGTAAAAAACGTCTTTTAAGTGAAGATGATATTGTCATAACTGATGGCGTTAAACCAGTATGTATCGCTGGAGTTATGGGTGGAGAAAATACTGAGGTAACACCTGATACCAAGACAATCTTAATTGAAAGTGCTATCTTTGATCCTGTTAGTATTAGATATACAGCAAGTAAACTAAACTTAAAAAGTGAAGCTTCTATTAGATATGCGAAAGGTTTAAACTATGAGTATACAGAACTAGCTTTACAAAGAGCATGTCACTTACTAGAAAAATATGCTCATGCTAAGGTTTTAACTGGAGAAAAAGTATATGATAAAATAGATAAAACTCCTAAAGTAGTTACCTTTAAACAAGAAGAGATTAATAAAATGTTAGGAATAAATATTTCTTTAGAAGATATGAAAATAGAATTAGGACGTTTAGACTTCCCGTTTACATTAGATAATGATACTTTTACTGTAACAATACCTAATCGTCGTCTAGATGTAGATCCAAATGTAAATGATATTGCTGAAGAAATAGGACGTCTTTATGGTTATCAAAATCTTGTTTCTACTTTACCTATCGCTCCTACGAAAAAAGGTGGTTATGCTAAAGACGTTCTGTTAAGAAAAAATGTTTCTAAAAGACTTAGAAGTCTTGGCTTAAATGAGACTAAGACCTATACTTTAGTTAGCAAAGAAATGGCTTCCATGTTTAATTATGACAATAAAAGAGGGAAAGAACTACCTAATCCGATGAGTCAAGATAAAAGTGTTTTAAGAACAACACTAATTCCCTCCCTATTAAATATTTATAATTATAATAAAGCTCGTCATGTTGAAGATATTATGCTTTATGAAATTAGTAAAGTTTATGATATAGAGTACAATGAGGAGATAAAAGTTGCGGTCTTAATGAAAGGAAGATATTTATCTAATCTTGTAACAACTGATGTAAAAGTAGATTTCTATCTAATTAAAGGTATTTTTGAAAATTTACTTGATTATCTAGGCTTTAAAAATAGATACCATCTTGAACCATGTAAATTACCTGATGTTCATCCTTATATTGGCGCTAAAATCTTTTTAGATAAAGATATGGTAGGTATTATTGGTAAAGTAGATCCTTCAGTTAATAGTGATGATATTTATATCTTAGAATTATCCCTAACTAAATTAATGAAATCTTCTAAGCCTCTAAAATATAAAGAAGCTAGTAAATATCCTGCCGTATCTAAAGACATCGCTTTTATTGTTCCTAAAGATATGACCTCAAAAGAAATAGAAACAGTTATTAAAAAAGCTGGAGGAAGATTATTAAGCGAGATAAAAGTCTTTGATGTCTATACTGGAGAACATGTTAGTAAAGATGAAAAGAGTATTGCTTATAATCTTGTCTTCCAAAACAATGAGCGAACTTTAACTGATGAAGAGGTTATGGAAATCTTTAATAATATAGTTACTAAAGTAACAACCACTTTAAATGTTAAATTGCGTGATAAATAACTAGAGACTATCTAAGCTCTAGTTTTTAACTAAGGGGGCTTTATATGAATAATCTTGTTGATGCCATTTATATCCACATTCCTTTTTGTAACAATATTTGTGCTTACTGCGATTTCTGTAAAATCTATTATAATAAAAAAATTGTTGTCTCTTACTTAAGACAACTAGAACTAGAAATAAAAACTAATTATAACCATGAAGAAATTAATACTTTATATATTGGTGGAGGTACTCCAAGTAGTTTAGATTTAGATAGTCTTGAAACTTTGTTACAACTACTTAGTCTTTTTAACTTAAGTAAAGATGCTGAGATTACTTTTGAAGCTAATCCTGATAGTTTAACTCTTTTAAAAATAAAGCTTTTAAAAAAATATGGTATTAATAGAATAAGTCTAGGAGTAGAAACAATCAATGAAAGTCTTGGAAAACTCCTTAATAGAAAAACCTCTAAAGAAAAAGTAAGAGAGGTTATTAAAAATCTAAAGCAGGAAGGAATTACTAATATTAATGTTGATTTAATTTATGGAATAAAAGGTGAAGATCTAAAAACCTTAAAAGAAGATTTAGATTTTCTCATCTCTTTAGATGTTCCCCATATTTCAACTTATTCATTAATACTAGAAGATAATACCATTTTAAAAATCAGTGGCTATCAAGAGCTGGATCCTGATTTAGACAGTATTATGTATAAATATATTAGTAACTATTTAAAGGAAAAAGCCTTTAATCACTATGAAATATCTAACTTTGCTAAAGATAAATATAAATCAAAACATAATACTAAATATTGGTATAACCTTCCTTACTATGGCTTTGGTCTAGGAGCAAGCGGCTATATAAATAATATCCGTTATACTAATACTAAAAGTATTACTAACTATCTTGCTGGTAAAACTAAACTTGAAGAAGAACTCTTAACTGCCCTAGATACGATTAAATATGAAATAATGTTAAGACTTAGATTAAAAGAGGGGATTGATAAACAAATCTTTTCTAAACGCTATCACACTAATATTGAAGATTTTTTTCTCTATAAACCTTTAGTTGAAGCCGGCTATTTAAAAGAAACCACAACTAATATTGCTCTTAACGAAGACTACTTTTACGTTTCTAATACTGTAATATTAAAATTTCTTTCTACTTATATCTTTAAAAAATAAACTTTATCGTCTATACTATTAATAGAGGGATGATATGAATAGTAGAATAGAATTAAATAAAGACAAACAAAAAGAAATAGAACGTGAAAAACATCAAGAAACGATAAAGAAAATAGTAAAACGAATTGTTATCGCTATCTTAATAATTTTTCTTGTGGTCTTTTCTTCGTGTTTATATATAACAAGAATAGGTACTATTAGTCTTATTGTTAATGAAGAGGTTATCTATAATAGTAAATTACCAGAATCATTCTCATCTCTTAAAATAGTTCAATTTGGAGATCTTCACTATGAAGATAAAGCTTTACTAGAAGATACTGTTAATACCATTAATAAAAGAAATCCTGATATTTTAATATTTACAGGCGACTTATTAAAAGATGAAGAATTAACATCAAGTGCTAGAAAAGATTTAGTAAGTGAGTTAAAAAAACTAACCGCTTCCATTGGTAAATATGCTGTCTTAGGAGAAATGGATAATGATGAAGCAAAATCAATTTTAAGAGATTGTGGCTTTGTTCTTTTAGAAGATACCAACACTTTAATCTATCATGGAACTAATGAGGCAATTATGTTAGTAGGACTTAATACTAATAATGAGACTATTGATTATAATAAAGCCTTTACTAACTATAATCCTAATACTTTTATCATTGCTATTTTTCATAAACCTGATTATATTGATAACTTTATATCTACTTATCCCGTTGATTTAGCTTTAGCAGGACATTCTCATTTAGGAGAAATTAGAATTCCTAAACTTCTTAATCTAGCTGAAAAAGACTATGCAACTAAATATAAAGATTCTTATTATAAAATCAACAATACTGACTTTTATATTACAAGTGGTATTGGTACTACTGAATTTGGCGTTAGAATTAATGCAAGACCAAGTATTAATTTCTTTAGACTTAGGAAAACAGATTCTTAAAAAATTCTAAGATACCACCTGTTTTCTTTTTTTCTTCTTTAATATAAATAGGTATCTTTGCTAAAGTTTCCTCCTCTAAAGTAATTTCAATATTTCCAACTTTACCTTTTTTTATCTCTTCATCAATACTTGCTAAAACTTTAACTTTATCTTTTTCTTCTTCTGTTAATGGATAAGAAAAAGATTTTTTTACATAATATAATTTATCATCAATAACAAGATCAAAATCATCTTTATCCACAATTTCATACATACTATATTTACTAAATATCTCTTTACTTAACTCCTGATGATTATTATATTCATCACTATCTTTTAAAGAGACAATAACAATTTCTAAATCATTATTTTTAAAAGCCGTTACTAAAGTCTTACCAGCTCTAGGAGTATACCCATTTTTACCTCCAATACAAGTATCATCACTACTTATAAGTTTAACTCTATTATACCAAAGATAACTCTTATTAGCAGTTTTCACCTCGTATTTACTAGTTCCAAAAATCTTTCTAAACTCTTTATTTTTTAACGCATATCTCGTTAATATAGCCATATCATAAGCGGTAGAGTAGTTTTCTGTTTCATCATCAAGTCCATGAGCATTATTAAATACTGTATGTTCCATCCCTAATTCTTTCGCTTTCTCATTCATTAATTTAACAAACTCTTCTTCACTTGAAGCGATATAATTAGCGATAACTACTGCGGTATCATTACCACTTCTAAGCATTAACCCATATAATAAATCTTCTAGTCGCATCCTTTCATTTAACTCTAAATAAATACTTGTTCCATACATCTTTAAGATCTCTTCTCCTGCTGTAACCTCTTTATCTAAATCTCCTTTTTCAATTGCAATAATACAAGTCATTATCTTTGTAATGGAAGCGATTAATCTTTCTTCATTAATATTATTAGCATATAAAATTCTTCCACTATTAACGTCCATAACAATACTACTTTTAGCACTATCGGCTTTAACAGTTAGGGGAAATATTAAAATAAGAGTAACAATAACTAAAAATAATTTTTTCATATAAACACCTAATTAAATCTATTCTAAAAAAATAAAAGTATAACTATGAAGAAAGAAAAATAGTCCCCATTTTTTGAATAGAATAGTATTTTACATAAATATATATAAAAAAGTTAATAATAATAAAAGGTGGTGTTAGTGAAAAAAAAGAAACTTACTTATTATATTTTAATAATTATTATGACTCTTTTAATAGTTATAACCTCATATAATATAACTGCTTATATCTATAACTATTTTAAACATATAGAAGAGATGAAAAGAATCGAAGAAGAGTTTGTTACTAATTCTAGTAGTGATTACTTAGAGATTGATTTAAATGAATTATTTAAACAAAATGCTGATACTGTTGCTTATCTAAAAATAGAAGGAACTAATATTAGTTATCCGGTGGTACAAAGTAATGATAATGATTATTACTTAGATCATGACTTTAATAAAGATAAAAATGATGAGGGAGCTATCTTTTTAGACTATCGTAATGACTTAGATAATCTAAGCAAAAATAATATTATCTATGGCCATGGAAGACTAGATAAAACGATGTTTGGAAGCTTAGATGAACTTTTAAAAGAAGAGTGGTATCAAAATAATAAACCATATATTAAAGTTACTACTAAAAAAACAAAAATGATTTTTGAAATATTTAGTGTCTATACTATTTATAAAGAAGGTTATTATCTAACAACCTATTTTACTAGTGATATATATTTTAAAAAGTTTTTAGAAGAACTTAAAACTAGAAGCATAATTGACTTTAAGAGTAAAGTGAATGTTAATGATAAAATCTTAACTTTATCTACTTGTCAAAATAACTTTGGGAAAAGAATTGTCGTTCACGCACAATTAATAAAAAAAGAAGATGTTTAGTCTTCTTTAGAGGTAATTTTCTTAATAGCATAACTAGACAAAATGACTGTTAATATTAAGAATGTAATGTGCAAGATAATGGGGTCATTTGTTTCTGGGTTTTCTACACTACTAGCTAAGTCATTAATCTCTTGAAGCGTTAATTCTTCTCCTTTTTCAAGATCAAATCTAATACCATCTATTTCAATCATGGCACCATCAGTATCATCGGGAACCCAAATAGTTGGTCTATCACTAGATTCTGTCGTATTAATAATCTCACTATTATCTGCTAGAATAAGATAAGGAGCTGTATCAACATTACTACCTTTACCTAACTCAATACCACCAAAACCATTACCTGAGACATCAATTTTACCTTCAAGTGTTACCGTAGAACCATTAACTAATAAAGCTGCATTACCACCAGTTAGTTTAATATCTCTAATTGTTGCTTCACTTTTATAAACTTGTAACACATAAATACCGCCCCAGACTGTATTACTACTACTATTACTACTACCAAATGTTCCTACATACTTAATAGTATGATTTGCTCCATCAATGGTAACAGGCCGCGTGATATTAATCTTTTCCGTTGTTTCAATATCACTACCTAAAATAATAGTACTAATACTACTATCATTCAAAGCTTCTTTTAATTCGCTTTGATTATTAACTGTTTTACTTGTCGCTGCATTAACTGAAAAAGTAATACTTAAAGTAATCGTTAAAATTAAAGCAAATAAAAGTTTAGCCATCTTTTTCTTCACTAATATTCCTCCTTTCTCTTATAGTTTGCTTTAATATTAAGTAAAATATACTCGAATTTTGTCTTAAATTTTAAAAATTAACTTGCTATTTATCAAGTTATATACTATTCTTAAAATAGAGAGGAGAATAAAAATGAAAAAGATAAAATTAATAGTTTTTTTAGGTTTAGTAACCTTGGTTTTAACAGGCTGTGGTAACAGTAATGGTGATGCTAAAACTTTAACATGTACTAATACCACAGAAAATGACGGTATAGAAAGAAAAGAAGATATTGTTATGACTTTTGCTGAAGATAAAATTAGCAATATCAAACTTTCAGTTGACAGTAAAGTTAAAGATGATGTTGCCAAAGAAAATTGGGATCTTTTTGTCGCTATGATGGAAAGTCAATTTGTAGAAACAGAAGAAGATGGTTTTACTTTAACAACAGATAATGATGAAAAAAATTATACCTTTAAAGTAACTTTAGATATAGATCCAGCTGTTGCTAGAGAAGATGTTTTTAGTACTTATGGACTAGCTTCATTAGGAAACTTTAATAGTACATATGACGAGATAATAGCAGCAGGAGAGGATGCAGGTTTTACTTGTAAGTAAAAAACTCTTTTGCTTTTTTTTGATTTGTGGTATATTAATTATAAGAATAAGGAGGAGATTTTAGTGACAAAAGGTAGTGCAAGAAAACAAGTTACAAAAAAAGAGGAGGTATCTAGTTGGACTTATATTCTTCTTTTAACAGCCGTAGCTATTTTAGGATGGGTATTAGGTAATTTTGACTTTAATATTGGTAAAGCTAGTTTAACAGTAGCAATATTTGTCTATCCCTTAAGATACTTTGTAGCTAATATTATAACTAAGAAATATGGTTATAAAGAAACAATGAATGGTATTAGTTATTCAGCATGTTTAATGTTACTATTCATTATTGTGGTTAGTCTACTAGCCCAAAAAGATATTGATTATATTCCTGTAACAGGAGAGGTATTCGCTTATTTAGCTAGTCAAATGATTAACTTAACTCTATATTATTATCTATTTATGAATACTGATAATAATAAATTAGCAATACTTGCAACTTATGTTTTTGCTATGTTAGTTGATAACTTAATAAGTATGTTATTTATCAGTAGAATGGTAATGGTAGATGCTTTCTGGAGAACTTATTTTGTAACAATTTTAATTGAGGTAATTATTTCAATTATTTTAATCAATTTTGATAATAAAAAGATTACAGGACCTAGTAGTAAAAGAAAACGTAAGTAAAAACAAACTATAGTAAAGGAGTAAGCATATGAAAAAGAAATATATTATCGCTGCTGTTCTAATTGTTTTAGTAAGTGTTATTGCTCTAATAGGGACAACTTATGCCTTTTTAACGATGACGATAGAAGGGGATAAAACTATTACCTTAAGAGCAGGAGTATTTAAAGTGGATTTTACGGAAGGAGATTCAATTAACTTAGATAATGCTGCTCCTACAAGTGATAGTAAAGGACAAAGTCAAACACCATATACTTTTACGATTACTAACGAAGGTAACTTAACAGCATATTATCATGTTTTAATGGAAGAAGATAGTGCTAATACATTAGCGAATAGTTATTTAAAGATGAGAATAACAGGATCTAATGGTTATGATAGTGGAGTAGTTAAAGTAAGTGACTATGGAACAGGAACTTTTGAGATAATAAGTGAAAATGAGTTAGCAGTAGATGCTAGTGTAACTTATAACCTCTGGATGTGGTTAGATGAGAATGCTGATAATAGTGCGCAAGGTAAGACATATAAAAGTAAGATAGTGGTAGAAAGCTTTGATAGGAGCCAGATGAAAACAGTTGCTGAAACACTATTAGCAGGAGTAGGAGAAAATGGAGCGATAAATACAAGTGATCCAGATCAGACGTTTATAACAGGAACAGATCCAAATAACTATATCTGGTATAGTGGTAAATTATGGAGAGCTGTATCAATAGATCCAAGCGATAATAGTGTTAAGTTGGTAACCCAATGGAATATAAGTGCAATTACTTATTCAAGTGGTAGTACTGCTTTTGAAGGTAGTTATATGGAAGAGTGGTTAAATGATACAAGTGTTGATGGGTTCTTAGGTAATTTGAGAGAACCAGAGAAATTTATCAAGATGGATAGTATGTGGAATGCGACAGAGACAATTGTAACAACAAAACCAGCAGAAACAACAATGGTAACAGATCCAGTAGGTTTATTAAATATTTATGAATATACGATGAGCTATAGTGGAACAGATTATAGTAATGGCTATTTAAATAATGGACTTAACTGGTGGACTTTAACACCATATAGTTCGTCTTACGTTCGGTATGTCAACAACGATGGTCGCAGCAGCTACAGTTCGCCTTCGAGTAATTCGATCGGGGCTCGGCCATCTATAAATCTAAAATCTAGTGTTCGCATCGTAGAAGGTGATGGAACAATAGATAATCCATATAGACTAAACGGAGATAACGATACTAATCTATCTGGAACGCTACTTTCAAGTAGATATAGTGGAGAATATATAAGATTTGGTAGCGGAGAAAATAATCTATATCGAATAGTAAGCCATGAAAATGGTACAGGAACAAAAATAACGAGTGCTGAGCCGTTAAAGAGTGGGGAAACATTTGTAACAAGTGCTTTTGGTAGTAATATAACTTTTTCAAGTGATAATACAATAGGAGCGTTTTTGAATAATGACTATTTGAATACAGGAAATGGTTATTTGACAGCTGAAGATATAGCTATGCTAGAAGATAGTACAACGTGGTATCTTGGAACAGTAGGAGATGGAGCAAGTTATAAATTAGCAAAGTATACTAATACAACAGACAATATTCTAACAACAAGTGTAACGACAGCAAAAGTGGGATTACTAAGACTAGGAGAATTAATGGCTGGCCAATTTGAGAGGTATGCGGTTAAAGGTGGAAGCTCTAGTACTGGTTTAACAACAACTTATTGGACGTTAACACCATATAATTCGTTTAACGTGCGTCTCGTCAACAGCCGCGGCAGCGTGACCAGCGGCACGCCGGCCTATGCTCGCGGGGTTCGCCCGACCATGAATCTAAAATCTAACGTGCAAATTGTAAATGGTGATGGAACTTTGCAGAATCCTTTCGAATTACAGTTAGTAAGTTAAATGTCATCAGTCTAGGGAATGTATTACCTAGACTGATGACTGAATTAATGAGGCTATAATTAGTATAAATAAATTATAGTAGGGAATTACCATTAGTACGTCTAACGTGCGTAACGTCAACAACAACGGCAACGTGAATTATAAGACATGTCTTATAATCATTATTATAGGACAAAATAATTTATAAAACAAAAAGACAATAATTGTTGAAATTACTGTCTTTTTTTGTATTTTTTGTCTGATAATATTTTTATAAATCCAATAACTCTTTTAATACATTTTCATCTTTAATCCAACTTGACTCTTCAAAGCTATCATTATTTTTATAGACATTTAATATTGCATTTCTTTTAAGCTCTATATTTATTTTAAGATATATTTCTGTAGTTTTAATAGATGCATGTCCTAAAATATCTCTAATATCAACTAAAGTAAGACCTGCTTCTAACAAATGCATTGCTCTTGTATGTCTAAAAACATGAGGATGAATGCTTTTATTCATTTTTGATTTAATTGTGTACTTTTTTACAATATGTGTAATCATTTTAGTTGATGCTTTTTGATATTTCTGTCCTTGGAATAAGTAGGAAGTGCTATTTAATCTAAAAGCATTAATATATTTTAAGAGCATATTTTTTAATTCGTTAGTAATTGGTACTCTTCTTAATTTATTTCCTTTACCATGCAATAAAACATTGTAATTATCATTTAATTGTAAATCACATATTTTTACATTAATTACTTCATTAATTCTAGCACCAGTTTCATACATGAATGAAATTAGTGTATAATCTCTAATTCCTTTTTTATTATCCGTATTTATTGAATTTAAATACAAAGTTAATTCTTCCTTAGTTAGAAAGTCTATTTCTTTTATAGGAAATTTTTTCATTCTTATCTTTAATATCTTTTGTATTTGATTTAAATGTTCTATAGGTTCATATTGTAAATATTGACAAAAAGATTTAATTGCAGCAAGTCTTTGATTCCTAGTAGATATAGAAGTTTTACTTTCCACATCATTTAAGAAATCAAGAATATTTTCTCTTGTAAAATCATTAAATGAAAAATCTTTTAAAGTTGTAATATTATTATTAATCAAATATTTGATTAATGATTTAAAAGTATATTTATAAGAAATAATGGTATTATTACTTACATTTCTTTGTAATTTTAAATAGTTATTAAAATAACTTGATAAAGCTTCTGTAATATTATAAATCTTCATAGTCTATCTCCTTTTCTAATTTAATAATATTTTCAATTTTTTCTTTTAAATTAGGGTAGTACTCAACAGTTAAGTGTAAATATTTATATGTTGAACTTATCGTTTTATGTCCCATATATACACCTAATGTAACTACATAATTATTTATATCCAATCCCTTTTTTATTGCATTTCTATATGAATTAACAGCAAAAGTATGACGTATATCATGTACTCTTGGACCATTATCAAAATGCATTATTTTAGCCTTAAAAATAATCTTTCGAAATATAGAATAAAAGTCTCCTGCTGTATATTTTGTATTAATTCTATTTTCAAAAAAGTATTCAAAACCATTATTATATTCTTTATTATAATCTTGCAGTTCTTTAATTAATTTATTACTTATTATTATTAACCTATCACATCTGTTTTTAGTATCTTCTATTTTAAGACTATTTTTTTCATAATCTATATTTTTACATTTTAAATTAAGTACTTCGCTTATACGCATACCTGTTCCAAATAGCAATTTAAATATTAGATATACTTGTTTTTTCTTTCTAATATTATTGTTAGAATATTTTTCTTTTATTGCAGTAAAAATAGATTCCATTTCATCATTTGTATAAATATAGGGTATAAAATTTCTTTTAGCACTATAGTAATTTATTGGAATAATATAAGCATCAATTTCAATTCTACATAAATAAAGAGCGAATTGTCTAATTAAACTAGCATAAGCTGCTAAAGTAACTGTTTTGCTTCTTGCTTTGTGACTATCTATAAATGATATAACTAGCTCTTTTGTTAATTTCTTTTCTTTTATATTATTTTCAACTAAATATTTATCAAAGTTTCTAAGTTTAACGATTTCTGAATTGAATGAGTAACCATTACTTTTTTTATATTTTATATAGGATATTATTTCTTCTTTAAATACACTATTATAGTTCACCTTCAACCTCACAAAAACATTCTTCTAACTTTTCTTCATTAGTTCTTAAATATTGTTTAGTTGAATCTATATTGCAATGACCTAGAGTTGATGATATAGTTGTTATGGGAACATTATTATTTAGTAGGCTGGTTGCAAGAGTCCTTCTAAATGAATGTATCCCTTTTTTTTCGTATTTAGATAGATCAATTCCTATTTTATTTGCAACTCGTTTTATTATATGATGAAACGAAAAAGAATCACTTAATTTAATATATGGGAATATATGTCTTATAAAAATATAGTCATCTTCTTTCTTAATCTTAAATGGTCTTTCATATTTAATATAATCTATAATTGCATCACCAATATCATTTGTTAAAGGTAATTTAACAGGTTTATTAGTTTTCTCTTGAATTATGTATATTGTTTTTTCATTCCAATTTATATCAGACCACTTTAAATGCTTAATATCTATTCCTCTTAATCCCAGTCTAGCTGCAATCAAAATCATTGCATAATGTCTTCTACTAGCAATATTAGTTTTGTCTTCCTTTAGGTAGTTTAATATTTTTTCTACATCTTCTTTTTCAAAAACAGTTGGTATAGAATTTTTAGTATTTCTATTAATGACAGGTATAAGATATGCATAATTAGTTTTTACTAATTCTTCTGTAAATAAATAATTGAATAAGCATTTTAAGCTCCAACAAATTCTAATTCTTCTTGATATTGGCGCTGTATTATCATCGATATATTTATTAATAATATCTTTGCTCATTTCTGCAATGTTTCTAATATTTTTGCTTTCTAAATAATAAAGGAATTGTTTTGTCAATACTTGTTTGTCTTTAATTGTAGTTTCTTTATTATTTAAAATTTCTTTACAATATTTTAAGTAATTATCTAATAAATCATCGTAATAATTCGATAAGATTATTCCTCTATTAATTTTAATAGAATTCATATAATTAATAACAAATTCATCAATATTAATAAGTGCTTTCATAGATTCTACAATTTTATTTTCTTTTTTTGATAATATCTTTTGTTCACTAAAATTAATATTATTTTGTTCAAGTAGAAAAGAATATATAGTTTTATCAGTAAAACTTAATATATCATTATCTTCACAATAATCTTTAAATTGTTTCCAGTACTTTTTAAATTTGTTTACTTTGTCCAAAGAAAAATTATTATTCATTAACACCTCCTCACTATGATACATTAATTTCCTTAATTCTTGATTCATTTTTATCACATCCTTTCTCTTTGAAAAGTTGAATCAAACTTTTCAAGAGAATATTATATATTATCAGACAAAAAATACAAAAAAAGACAGTAATTTCAACAATTATTGTCTTTTTGTCTTATAAATTATTTTGTCCTATAACGTGAACAACAACACACCGACCAATGCTAACGGGGTTCGCCATTTCCTTTTAAACCTAGCATTATAGATAAGTCTATATAGTATAGATAAAAGGAACAGGTAATTTCCTTGTGTTATTAACACTAAAGACTAGATAGATAATAGAATTGTA